>NZ_JBNHFW010000026.1:0-48836 GCF_059090685.1 Arthrobacter sp. Y3225209 | reverse complement strand
CCGCCGTCGCACCCGCGCCGGTCCCGGAGCTGCCTGCGGTTCCGGAACTGCCGGTGGCGGAACTCCCTGCGGCGCCCGTGGAGCCTGCTGCCGTGGCGCCGGTGGCGGCCCCGCCTGCCGCTGCCGGGCCGGCGGCGCCGGAGCTGTCTGTTCCGGCCGGACCCGGACCGAGCCCCAGCGCGCCGTCGACCAGTTCAACAACGTCGCCGGGGGTGGCCGCCGAACGTAGGGACGCGGTGAAATCCTTGCGGATCAGCGACCGGGCCAGCTTGGCCAGCAGCTGCAGGTGTTCCTGGTCGGCGCCTTCCGGAGCAGCAATGAAAAAGACAATATCCGCCGGTCCGTCCTTCGCTCCCCAGTCCACCGGCGGGTCGATTCGTGCCATAGCCAGGGTTGCCTTGGTGACGGCCGCGGAGCGGCAGTGCGGAATGGCGATGCCGCCGGGAACACCGGTGGCTGTTTTTCCTTCGCGGGCCATCGCGTCGGCGTACAAATCGTCGTAACTCTGCGCGCGGCCGGCTGAAACGACGGCGCGGGCCAGGTGGGCAATCACCGAGCCTTTGTCTGCGCCAAGGTTTTGGTCAAGGGTAACCAGCTCCGGGGTGATCAGATCCGACATCAGCGTTCCTCCTTCGAGGGCGAGGCAGTGCTTGTCCCGGAGGCGGCAGGGCCGCCGGGACCGTTCAGGGCGGTGACGGTCACGGCCGCGGGGTCGGTGTCCGCGAGGGCAGGAAGCCGGGTTCCGGGCAGTGAGGCCGCTGCGGCACCGTGCGCCACGGCCTGCCGCAGGCAATCGGACGGGGAAAGTCCTGCGACTTCCGCCAGGAGGTACCCCGCCAATGCTGAGTCACCGGCCCCCACCGTTGACCGGGCCTGGACCGGAGGGCGGGAGGCGAGCCAGCTTCCCTCCGCGGTGACGAGCAGCGCCCCCTTCGCGCCCAGCGTTGCAAGGACGGCCCCGACGCCGCGCTCGAGCAGCATGTGGGCAGCACGGACGGCCAGCAGCGGGTCTTCCTCGAGTGCCGCTTCCGATGAGAACCCGGTGGCTTCGGCGAGTTCCTCGGCATTGGGCTTCACCAGATCCGGTCCCGCACCGTGCAGCAGTGCACCGGTCAGGGGCGGGCCGGAGGAATCCAGGGCAATCCGCGGGGCCTCCGGCCCCAGCCGGTCCCGTACTGCCGAGGCGGTCACTGCGTAGAAGTCCGGTGGCACGCCGGGCGGCAGAGAGCCGGCCAAAACCACCCAGGCAGGGCTGCCACTGCCGTCCTTCACAGCGCAGGCCCCCACCAGCAGGGCAATCAGGGCTTCCTGCTCCACCGGGTTCAGGGGAGGTCCGGGGGCGTTGACCTTGGTGGTGGTTCCGTCCGGTTCCGTGAGGGTGATGTTGCTCCTCAGCGGTGCCTCAATCGGCAGGTTGACGTACTCCACGCCGGTTTTCCGCAGGCCGCCCATGACCGGGTCCGCGTCCGCTCCCGGGAGAACGGCGACCGCCCTTACCCCGGACACCGTCAGGGCACGCGCAACATTGACCCCTTTGCCGCCGGATTCCTCCTCTGAGGCGGAAGCCCGCTGTACGGCGCCCCTTACCAGTGCACCCGGAAGCCCGACGGTCCGGTCCAGGCTGGGATTGGCGGTGAGCGTGATGATCATGAAGGGAATCCATCCTCGCCGGATATCCACGGAACGGCCGGTGGAGCACACCGGACCGTCCGGCAGGGCGGTTTCCGGCGCTTATTCCGGTGGTTATGAGGGCTTCTGATCGGATCCATGCACACCCGCAATCTGTGGCAAATACCACTGTTTATGCGCTGATGCGACTTTACTTTTGGTGCACCGCCCGTGGCAATGGTGGCGGGGCGGGGGTGCCCGTCGGGGGCTGCAAACGCGGGCGCCGGCGCTAGGCTGGCCCGATGGAAAACGTGACATGGTCCGCACCGGCGGACCGGCGCCGGGGGCGGGAGCTGGTTGTCCTGCTGCACGGCTATGGATCCGGGGAAGAGGCCATGGAACCGTTGTTCGCGGCGCTGCCGGAGTCAGCCGTGGGTGCTGCCGTCCGCGGCGGGCTGGAGGTGGGCGGCGGCAGCGGGTGGTTCCTGCTTGACCCGCTGCTTACTTCGGATTCCTCGGAGGTGCTGGAAGCTGCCCTGAAACTCCTTTCCCAGCTTGACCGCCTGCGCAGCGAATATGCCTTCAGCGGGGTGTCGCTGGCAGGTTTCTCGCAGGGAATGGCCATGGCCGGCACCCTGCTCAGGCTGCGGCCCCAGGAGTTCCGCGCCGTCGTCGGCCTGTCCGGTTTCATTGCCCCAAACCCGCTCCTGGCAGCCAGTGAACCGCTGCCGGTGCGGGTGCCTTTTTTCTGGGGGCGGGACCGGCAGGACTGGGTCATCAATGCCGATGCCGTAAACCATACGCAGGACTGGCTGGAGGAAAACACGGCACTGACTGCACGGACCTATCCAGGCATGGGACATTCCATCGGAGCGCAGGAAATAGCCGATGTTGGCGTTTTCCTTCGCCGCTATCTGAATTCCGACACACGCCAGGAAAAACCGCCACACGCGCGGTAACTAACACAGTTTGCGCCTTAAGGGAATTCCTGTCCGACTACTGACTAAGCATGCTGATCAAGTAGGCTGGAGGAAAGCGCTGCTCACAAGGCGGCGCTGGAAATCACTGTCACTCACACAGCAAGGAGAATCAAATGGGTATCATTGCGTTCCTTATTCTGGGTCTCATCGCAGGTGCAATTGCAAAGCTGATCCTTCCGGGTCGTCAGGGCGGCGGCTGGCTCGCCACTCTGGTCCTCGGTGTTATTGGCGCTCTGCTCGGTAGCTGGCTCGGCAGCCTGGTCATGGGAGACGGCGGCGAGCTCTTCAGCCTGACGTCGCTCTGGACCTGGGTCCTGGCCATCGTAGGCTCGATCATCGTTCTGCTGATCTACGGCTTCGTTACCCGCAAGAGCGGCAGCCGCGCCTAAGTAGTGCGTGAACGCCGCTGACGCGGCGTGCTGATTTGGAGGGCGGGGCCCGGCTGGAATATTCCACCGGATCCCGCCCTTTAGCTTTAAACAGACGAAAGATCCACGCCGGCACCGGATTTCCCCAAGGAGAGTTCTAGTGAAGCGACGCAAGTTCAATCCCGCAGCCAAACTGGCCGGCCGGGCCGCCTTCGGGCCGGACGGACAGCCCAAACCGCACGTGGTCCGGGGTATCGAACGCGCGATCGAAGTGCAGCGGCCCCTGGTGCTCGCCAATATCCGCCGGCTGCAGCGCAGGCATCCCTCAGCCGATGCCGCGGAGCTGATTAGCATCCTGGACCGGCACTACCTCAATACGGTGATGGGTGGTGGCGCAGCAGTTGGTGCCACCGCGGTTATACCGGCCGTAGGAACTGCCGCCGCCCTGGGCCTCTCGGCCGCGGCAACGGTCGGGTTCCTCGAGGCCACCGCACTGTATGCCCAGTCAGTGGCTGAGCTGCACGGCGTGCGGCTGGCGGACCCGGAACGTTCCCGCACGATGGTGATGGCCATCATGCTGGGCGAGGAGGGCACTTCCATGATGCAGTCGCTTGCCGGGCGGGGCAGTGCCTCCACCTGGGGCAGCACCATCGGCAACATGCCCTCGGGTGTGCTCGGCTCCGTAGGCGCAGGCATCCGGAAGCAGTTCCTCAAGCGGGTGATGGCGCGCCAGGGTACTGCGCTGCTGGGACGTGCCCTGCCGCTTGGTGTGGGCGCCGTCGTCGGCGGCGTAGGCAACCGTGCCATGGGCAAGGGCGTTATCCGCGCCACCCGTGCAGCCTTCGGCGAACCGCCCGCAACCATTCCCGGGCAGCTCGCCGGCGAGCTGGACCGCCTGGACAAGCCCGCCTAGCCAACCGGACGGTTGGCTCCGCCGGCGGAGCGAGGCGGCTAGCCGAAAACGGCGGAGGCGACCGTGAAGATGGCCAGACCGGCCAGGGAACCCACCACGGTGCCGTTGATCCGGATGAACTGCAGGTCCTTGCCGACCTGCAGTTCAATCTTCTCCGAGGTTTCCTGCGCATCCCAGCGTTCCACCGTTTCGGTGATCACACCGGCGATGTCGCTGCGGTAGGTGCGGACCAGGTAACCGGCAGCGTCCGCAACGTAACCGTTCACCTTCGCCGCAAGCTCCGGATCATTGACCAGGCGCGTACCGAAGTCCTGCACAGCAGAGGTAAAGTTCCGGGTCAGTTCGCTCTCCGGGTCCTCCGCAGCAGTCATCAGTGCGTTCTTGATGGTGGTCCACGTCTGCGTCATCAGTTCGCGGACCCGGGGATCGTCGAGGACCTGCTCCTTCACGGCGTCGGCCTTGGCCATGGTCTTGGGATCTTCCTGCAGGTCCCTGGCCACCCCGGTGAGGTAGTTATCCAGCGCCACACGGAGCTGGTGGTTCGGATTCTCCTGCACATCGAGCAGGAATCGCTCGGCCTGGACCTGCACCCGTTCGCCCACCAGGTCATCCAGGAACGAAGGAACCCACGACGGCGAACGTTCGGCTACCAGCCGGCTGATCACCTCGGGGTTTGCCAGCACCCAGTCGGCAAGGCTGTCCACGATCAGGTTCACCAGCTGATGGTGGTGGCCCTCTTCAAACACCCGCTGGGCCATCCGCCCGGCCGGCGGGCCCCACTGGGGATCCACCACATGCCGGCGGAACATGGATTCGAGGACGTCGCGGACGGCGTCGTCATCCAGTACGCGCAGTGCACCGCGGATGGCGGCGGCGCCTTCGGTAGCCACCCGTTCGGCGCCCTCGGGCCGGGCCAGCCAGGTGCCTGCCTTCCGGGCCACCTGCATGGAGTCAAGTTTGGTCCGGATGATCTCCTCGGACAGGAAGTTCTGTTCCACGAACTGGCCCAGGGAGGCGCCGATTTGGTCCTTCTTTTCCGGGATGATGGCCGTATGCGGGATCTTGATGCCCATCGGATGCTTGAACAGCGCGGTCACGGCGAACCAGTCAGCAAGGGCGCCCACCATGCCGCCTTCGGCAGCGGCCCGGACGTACGCCAGCCACGGATACCGCTCCTGCAGGGCGAAGGCAAAAAGGAAAATCACCGCCAGGGCAATCAGCAACCCTGTCGCCAGCATTTTCATGCGGCGCAGGGCGAGGGCGCGCTCCTCGTCGGTGGGGGCTGCGACGGCGCTCACGCGCGGGCCTCCTTCACGGACAGTGCCATTGTTGACGCGAGTTTCAATACCGCTCCCTAATCCAGTGAGGGGTCCGCGGCCGGTAGCTGAACACCGGAACGGCCCTGACCCAATCTAATCAGTGATTGGCTCGGGTGCGCTACGAGCACGGGATCCGGCCGGAGCGGTGTGGTTGAGTAGTGCCATGGCATCCCCGGTAGAGTTTTCTGCGGCGTTCCCCCTCCCGGATACCGTCACGGCGGCCACCGTGCCGCCCCAGCTGCCCTGCCCCATCGAGGACTACGCGCTTGTCTCCGATTTGCACACCGGCGCACTGATCTCGCGTACCGGCAGCATGGACTGGCTGTGCCTGCCCCGGTTCGATTCGCCGTCCGTTTTCGGTGCGCTGCTGGGTACCAGCGAACACGGCCGCTGGCTGCTTGCCCCCAGCGATCCGGCGGCCACCGTGACGCACCGCGGCTACCTCGAGTCCACCTTCGTGCTGCGCACGCACTGGCAGGCACCCGGCGGGGCGGTGCGGGTTACCGACTACATGCCGGTGGGGGACCGGCGGGCTTCACTGGTACGCCGAATCGAAGGCATCAGCGGCACGGTTGCCATGCGGCAGGAGCTGAAAATCCGTTTCGGCTACGGAACCGTGATGCCCTGGGTCTTCCGCGGTACAGACAGCGGCGGGGAACACCTCTCAGCCATCGCCGGTCCCGGTGCATTGGTGCTGCGGAGCAAGCACCTGCCCGTGGCCAGCAACCACAGCCACATCGGAGAATTCGAGGTCTCCGCGGGCGAGTGCCTGGACCTGGAACTGACCTGGTACCCCTCGCACCGGCCGGTTCCGCCGCCGCAGGACCTGGACGCGGCGTTGAAGCGCACATCGGCTTACTGGCAGGAGTGGGGGCACCGGCGTCTGGAATCCAGCGGCTACGAGCAGGCGGTCCGCCGCTCACTGCTGGTGCTGCGGGCCCTGACGCATGAGGACACCGGCGGCATTGTTGCAGCCCCCACCACCTCACTGCCTGAAGAAGCAGGCGGCGAACGCAACTGGGACTACCGCTACTGCTGGCTCCGCGATGCCGCCCTGACCCTGGTGGCCATGATGACGCACGGTTATCAGGAAGAGGCGCTGCAGTGGCGCAGCTGGCTGCTGCGCGCAGTGGCGGGAGATCCCGAGGACCTGCAGATCCTCTACGCGGTGGACGGCGGCCGGGAATTGCCCGAACAGGTCCTTCCGCAGTTCCCCGGCTACGGGGGTGCGGCGCCGGTGCGGCTGGGCAACGGTGCCGTGGGACAGTACCAGGCGGACGTGGTGGGCCACGTTATGGTGGCGCTGGCCCGGCTGCGGGACCGGGGGGTGCCCGAGGACCACTTCTCCTGGCCCCTGCAGCGCGCGCTGCTGAACTACCTCGAAAAACATTTGGAGGAACCGGACCATGGGATCTGGGAGATGCGGGGGGAGCCCCGGCACTTCACGCACTCGCGGGTGATGATGTGGGCGGCGTTTGACCGGGCAGCGGATGCGGCCAGGGAACACGGGCTCGAGGGCCCGGTGGAAGTGTGGGAGGGGCTGCGGGACGGACTGCGGCGCGAAATCCTGGAACGCGGCTTCGACCGGGAGCTGAACTCCTTCACCCAGTACTACGGCGGCGCCGGGGTGGATGCCTCCCTGCTGCAGCTGCCGCAGGTAGGTTTCATCGGCTACAACGACGAACGGATGCTGGGCACGGTGGCGCAGTTGGAGAAGCAGCTGCGCCACCCCTCGGGCCTGCTGCTGCGCTATGCCACTGAAACCGGTGAGGACGGGCTGCCCGCCGGGGAGAACCCGTTCCTGGCCTGCAGCTTCTGGCTGGTGGAGCAGTACGCGTACACCGGGCGGCTGCCGGAAGCCCGCCGGCTGATGGACCAGCTGGTGGGATACTCCAATGAACTGGGACTGCTCAGCGAAGAATATGATGCATCCAACGGACATATGGCAGGGAATTTCCCGCAGGCGTTTTCGCACCTGGCCCTGGTCCGGGCCGCGGACGCGCTGGCCGGCGCTGCGGCGCTGCCGCCGTCCGGGTAACCGGAAGCATTCACCGACCAAAGGAAACCGATGAACCGCAAGAGCCTCTCGGCTGTGGCCATGGCTGCCCTGCTGACTACCAGCGCCGTAAACCACTTCCGTAACCCCCGTTTCTACAATGCCGTGGTGCCCCGGAGCATCAGCACCGACACCGACGGCAAATACGGTGTGATGACCCGGCGGCAGTGGACCCATGTCAGCGGTGTCCTGGAGTTCGCGGCGGCGGCCGCCCTGCTGCTGCCGGCAACCCGGCGCACGGCGGCCACCGGTACGGCTGCCATGTATGTTGCTTTTATCGCCGGCCATATCAGTGCCCTGCAGCGGTCCTTCGGACCGCGCGGCGGGGATCGGGAGAAGCTGATCCACAGCCTGCGCCTGCCGTTGCAGCTTCCGCTGATCCTCTGGGCCTGGAGCCTGCGGAAGTAAATGTCCACTAAGCTCCTGCTCCTCGCTGACACGCATCTGCCCAAGCGGGCCAAGGCCCTTCCGGAGGAAGTCTGGTCAGAAATAGACGCCGCGGACATTGTGGTCCATGCCGGTGACTGGGTAAGCGAGGAGCTGCTCGACCAGTTGGCGGAACGCTCACGGAAGCTGGTGGCCTGCTACGGCAACAACGACGGCGCCGGCCTGCGCGCCCGCCTGCCCCTGGTGGGGCGGGCCCTGGTTGAGGAGGTGCGGCTCGCCGTCGTGCATGAAACCGGGCCGGCGGCCGGGCGGGAAGAGCGCATGGATGAGCAGTTTCCGGACACCGACCTGCTGGTTTTTGGACACAGCCACATCCCCTGGGATTCGGTCACACCGGCGGGTATGCGCCTGCTGAATCCCGGCTCGCCCACGGACCGCCGCCGGCAGCCGTTCTGCACCTACCTGCGCCTGGAAATCAGCGGAAGCGCCCTCACGCCCGAGCTGCGGCGGCTTCCGCTGCGGGAGGTCCGGCGGCGCTAGCCGGCTAGGCAGGGAGCGGCCCGCAGCCTCCGGCTCCGGCCACCGGTGGGGACAACAAAAAACGCCGGGCCTGCCCCCGGGGGGGGGGGCAGGCCCGGCGCTTGGCCGTGCATGTGAAGCAGCCGCTAAGCGGCCGGCATTCAGTCGCGGACGCCCGGCTGGAAGACCACCTTGATGCAGCCGTCTTCCTTCTTCTGGAACTTTTCGTAAAGCTCGGGGGCATCTTCCAGGGACGCCTGGTGGGTGACCAGGTTGGTGACGCCCAGCGGATCCGCGGAATCCTCCACCAGCGGCATCAGGTCATCGGTCCAGCGCTTGACGTTGCACTGACCCATCCGCAGGTTCAGCTGCTTGTCGAACATGTTCATCAGCGGCATGGGGCTGGCCGTGCCGCCGTACACACCGCTGAGGGAGACGGTGCCGCCGCGGCGGACCGCGTCAAGGGCTCCGTGCAGGGCGGAGAGACGGTCCGTTCCCGCGGTTTCCATGGCCTTCTGCGCAAGCTTGTCCGGCAGCAGGCCGACGGCGGTCTGGGCGGCCTTGCCGGCCGGGGAGCCGTGGGCTTCCATGCCGACGGCGTCCACTACGGAGTCCGGGCCGCGGCCGTCGGTCAGGCTGCGCAGCTCATCGGCGACTTCCTTGTGCAGGTCCAGGGTCTCCACGCCGTACTGGGAGGCGAGCTTCCGCCGTTCCTCGACCGGATCCACGCCGATGACGCGGTAGCCCAGATGCGTGCCGATGCGGGCCGCGAACTGGCCCACCGGACCCAGGCCGTAAACGGCCAGGGTGCCACCGTCGGGCACGTTGGCGTACTGGACGCCCTGCCAGGCGGTGGGCAGGATGTCGGAGAGGAAGAGGTAGCGCTGGTCCGGGAGTTCGGAGCCCACCTTGATGGGGTTGTAGTCGGCCAGCGGCACCCGCAGGAACTCGGCCTGTCCGCCGGGAACGGAGCCGTACAGCTCGGAGAAGCCGAAGAGCGCGGCGCCCATTCCCTTCTCGCGGACCTGGGTGACCTCACACTGGGTCTGCAGGCCCTGGCGGCACATGTAGCAGTCGCCGCAGGCGATCTGGAAGGGGATAACCACGCGGTCACCCTTCTTCAGGTTGGTGACGGCGGAGCCGACCTCTTCCACGATGCCCATGGTTTCGTGGCCGAGAATGTCGCCCGGCTTCATGTAGGGCATCAGCACCCCGTAGAGGTGGAGGTCCGAACCGCAGACTGCGGTGGAGGTGACGCGGATGATGGCGTCAGTCGGTTCCTGAATCACCGGATCCGGAACCTGCTCGACGCTGACGGAGTTTTTTCCCTGCCAAGTAACTGCTTTCACGTGCGATCCTCCTGCTGGTTGCATGCTGAGTACGTTGAAAGAACTAAGGCCCATTCTGCCAATTGATAAGCGTACTGACAAAACGGCTGCGTTTCGGAACTACTCAACAGGGCCTGCCACAGGTTTGCCGCGGTGTCTGGATCGACCGGGAAGGCCGCTAGGAACCGGGGCTGTGTCCGGCAGCACGCCCGGCGGGGCGGGGGCGCCCGGCGCCGGGCTGAATGCGCGGTGCGGCGAGCACGCTCCGGTCCCGGGCCAGGATCATTTCAAGTGCACGGGCATTGTCCAGGGGATCGCGCTGCAGCGCACGGCTGTCCTGCGGGCTGCTGTCCTGCGGGTTGCTCTCCTGCGGCCTGCTGTCCAGGGAGTCGGTTCCGACGGGCGCCGGACCGTCCTCCGTTCCGCCCGGCCTTCTGGTGATTTCCACCGGTCCGTCGATTTCACGGACGGCTGCGGCGAGAACGGTGAAGGCGTCGGATTCAACCCGGACCGCGCGGGTGAGGTTGACGCAGATGCTGGCCCCCAGCGTGGCTGTGTGCCGGAGGATCCGGAGCAGGGTCTCGCAGTTGGAGCCCGTGAGCGATCCCCGTACTTCCACCGATGCGGTGGCATCTCTGGTATCCACGCGTACCAGTACGCGAAGCGGCTCTTCCATGTCATCTCCACGGAGACGCGGGTCCCGGCCACTGCTTAACCGGGTCTGCCACCGTACCAACGCGCCATGCGGCCTGTCAGCAGGTGCCCGGTCTTTGGCCTGCCCCGCAGGGCGGATCCGTTATCGGGAAACACCTTCCATTAGAAGACGGGTTCCTGTTCCAGGTTCCCGACGACGGCGGCGGTGGCTTCCGCGATCGCTTCCTCCTCGTCCGTGGGCACCACCAGGGCGGGGATCACTGAATCCTCCGTGCTGATCCGCCTGGCCTGCTTTCCCGTTACCAGGTTGGCTTCGGAATCGAGCCGGATACCCAGCGGGCCGAGCTGGTCCAGCACAAGCTGCCGGAATTTCCAGCCGTTCTCGCCAATTCCGGCCGTGAACACCACCGCCTGGGCGCCTCCCACGGCCACGTGGTACGCGCCGATGTATTTCGCGAGCCGGTAGGCGGCGACGTCCAGCGCCAGCCGGGAGCGCTCATCGCCCTGCTCCGCAGCTGTCTCGATGCTGCGCATGTCGGACTGTCCGGCCAGCGCGCGCAGGCCGGATTCGCGGTTCAGCAGGTCATCGAGGGTGTCCGCGTCGTAGCCCTGCCGGGCCAGGAAGATGAGGATTGAGGGATCCACATCGCCGCTGCGGGTGCCCATCACCAGTCCTTCAAGCGGGGTGAATCCCATGGAGGTATCAATGCTCTTTCCGTTCCGGATAGCCGCTACGGAAGCGCCGTTGCCCAGGTGCGCAATCACGGCGTTGAACCTGGCGGGATCGATGCCAAGGAACCGGGCGGCCGTCGGGGCTACGTAGCCGTAGCTGGTGCCGTGGAATCCGTAGCGGCGGATGCCGTAGCGGCGGTAAAGGGTGTTCGGCAGGGCGTAGTGCCAGGCCCGTTCGGGCAGGGTGCGGTGGAATGCGGTGTCGAAGACCGCCACCTGCGGGATTTTCGGCCACTTGTCATGCACTGCCCGGATGCCCATGGCACTGGCGGGGTTGTGCAGGGGCGCCAGCGGGCTCAGCCGTTCAATGGAGCGGACAATTTCATTGTTGATCAGCACGGGCTCGCTGAAGCGCTCGCCGCCGTGGACCACGCGGTGTCCCACGGCGTCGATGCTTCGCCCGTCCAGTTCCTCCCGGAGCCGGCCGGCCAGTTCTTCGAGGGCAGCCGCATGATCCGGAACCACATCCCCGATCCGGTCGATGATGCCCTTTGTCAGCAGCTCTTCCGTCTCCGTTTCCCGCACCTGGTACTTCAGTGACGACGAACCGGAATTGATTACCAGAACCAGCATCAGTCCTCCTGCGCCTGGACCGCGGTGATGGCCACGGTGTTGACGATGTCTTCAACGGTGCAGCCGCGGCTGAGGTCGTTGACGGGTTTGCGCAGTCCCTGCAGGATCGGCCCCACCGCCACGGCTCCCGCGGACTGCTGGACTGCCTTATAGGTGTTGTTGCCGGTGTTCAGGTCCGGGAAGATGAACACCGTGGCCTGGCCGGCCACCGAGGAGCCCGGCACCTTAGAGGCCGCCACGGAGGCGTCCACGGCGGCGTCGTACTGGATGGGCCCTTCCACCGGCAGGTCCGGGCGGGCGGCGCGGACAAGCTCAGTGGCCTGGCGCACGCGCTCCACGGAGCCGCCTTTGCCGGAGGATCCGGTGGAGTAGGACAGCATGGCCACGCGGGGCGTGACGCCGAACTGTGCGGCGGTGGCGGCGGATGCCAAGGCGATGTCCGCCAGCTGCTCCGCATCCGGGTCCGGATTCACCGCGCAGTCCCCGTACACCAGCACGCGGTCAGAGAGCAGCATCAGGAACACGGAGGACACGATCTTCACGCCCTCCCGTGTGCGGATGAACTCCAAGGCGGGGCGGATGGTGTTGGCCGTGGTGTGGGCCGCCCCGGAGACCATGCCGTCCATCCGGCCGAGCTGGACCATCATGGTTCCGAAGTATGCCCCGTGCAGCATACGTTCCGCGGCGTCTTCCAGCGTGACGCCCTTGTGTTTGCGCAAGGAGGCGTACTCCCGGGCAAATTCATCCCGCAGGGCACTGGTGGCGGGATTGATGACGCTGATGTTGGACAGGTCAATGCCCTCGCTGGCGGCCAGCTCCCGGATCTGCGCCTCCGGCCCCAGGACGGTCAGGGCGCATACGTCCCGGCGGCTGAGGATTTCCGCGGCCTGCAGGATCCGCACGTCCAGCCCTTCGGGCAGGACAATCCGCTGCCGGCTGGCGCGGGCACGCATGATCAGCTCATTCAGGAAGCGCAGCGGGGTGGTCGTGGCGGGGCGGGGGAGGGCGAGCCGCTCAAGCAGCTCAGCCTCATCCACATGCCTGGACCAGGCGCCCAGTGCCGCCGCGACCTTCCGCCGATTGCCGCTGGAGATTTCGCCGCGGACCTGGCTGACCCGGCGGGCCGTGGTGTAGGTGTCCGCGCCGACGTCGAACACCGGGAAGGGCGCGGAGGCCAGCAGTCCCAGGATGGCTGGTTCCACCGGCAGGCCGCCGGTGAGGATCATGCCGCTGGCCACCGGGAAGTCGGAGGAGATGGAGGAGGCGAGGGTGGCCACCATAACGTCGGCACGGTCCGCCGGGACAATGACCAGCGTGCCGTCCGTCAGCTGGGGAAGGAAGTTGCTCACGGTCATGGCGGCGACCTTCACTGCGGAGACGTCGCGTTCAAGGGAGGGACTGCCGGCCACCTGTCGCGCCTGCAGGGCCTTCTGCACCTCGGCTACGGACGGCTGGGAGATCTCGCTTTGTTCCGGCAGGACGTAGACCGGCCGTCCGCTGTTGCCCGGCCGCATGGCAGCACTGATGTCATCAAGCTCCGACGGCGCGGCACGGTTGACCATCATGGCCAGCAGGTCGCATTTCGCCTCGGCGAGCTGGCGGCGGGAAACATCCACGGCGTCCGCGGTTTCCGCCGCGGTCATTTCCTGGGCATTTACGACGGCGAGCACCACGGTCCCCAGGTCATTGGCCAGCCTGGCGTTGAGATCGAACTCCAGTGCAACGTCGTGCCCGGAAAGGTCCGTTCCCTCCACAATGACCACATCGCAGTGGGCGGCAATCTCGCTGTAAACCGCAAGGCAGCGGGCGTCCACTTCGCCCCGCTCACCTGCCACCAGCAGCGCGCGCAGCTGCGCGCGGGTCAAACCGCCGCGGCAGGTGGCCGGGCCAAGATTGAACCGGCGCTGCATCAGTTCCACCATCGGGTCTGCGGCGGGATTATCACCTTCAACAATCGGCCGGAAGAAGCCCACCCGGTCTGCATGGCGGCCCAGCATGTCCGCCAGCCCCAGGCTGATCAGGGACTTGCCGGAACCCGGCGTCATGGCACTGACATAGATTCCACGGGCCATAGCTGCGTTTCCGTTCGTTGCCGGGAGGGCACGCGCCCGGGCGCCTGAGGCGACCCGTGGCGTGCATCACATCAATAGTCGCAAAAGCATCCCGGACTTGCCAGCGGACACCGTGGAGGGACCCTGCCGGCCGGCTCTTCGTGGACTCTCCCGTCTCAGCATGTGAGACTGACATAAGTGCCGCAGAGCGCCGAGCCTACGATTAAATGGTTAGATTTCCTCAAAACCCAAGGCGAGGACCCCCGTGAGTCTCTTCCGTACCAAACCCATTGAGAACTCCCTGGCGGATGCCGATGAGCCGGGGCGCCGGCTAAAGCGTTCGCTCACCACGTGGGACCTGATGATCATGGGTGTCGCGGTCGCCGTCGGCGCCGGCATCTTCTCGGTGGGGGCTAAGGCCGCCGCCGAGTTTTCCGGACCCGCCGTGACGGTCTCCTTCATCCTGGCCGCCATCACCTGCGCGCTCGCCATCATGTGTTACGCCGAGTTCGCCACGGCCATTCCCGTGGCCGGTTCCGCCTATGTGTTCAGCTACGCGACCATGGGCGAGCTGGTGGCGTGGATCATCGGCTGGAACCTGATCCTTGAACTGTTCACCGCCGCGGCGGTGATCGCCAAGTACTGGGGCATCTACCTCAGCGAAGTGTTTGCGCTGATAGGGCTGGACGTTCCCGCGACCCTGCACTTCGGGCCGATTGACCTGACCTGGGGTCCGTTCCTGATTGTTACCGTGTTCACCATCCTGCTGGTCATGGGCACCAAGCTTTCCGCCCAGGTGGGCAACGTTTTCACCATCATCAAGGTGGGCGTGGTGCTGTTTGTGATCGTGGCCGGGTTCTTCTACGTGAAGGCGGAGAACTACACCCCGTTCATCCCGGACTCCGTTCCTACCTCCGGCAGCGGCAGCGAGGGTGTGCTGCAGCAGTCCCTGTTCTCCTTCGTCACCGGAGCTGCCCCGGCCCAGTACGGACTCCTGGGAGTGTTTGCCGGTGCCGCCGTCGTCTTCTTTGCCTTTATCGGCTTCGACGTTGTTGCCACCTCGGCCGAAGAGGTCAAGGATCCGGGTAAAACCCTCCCGCGGGGCATCTTCGCAGGCCTGGCCGTGGTGACCCTGCTGTACATCGGCGTGTCCCTCGCCCTGACCGGCATGGTCTCCTACACCGACCTGGCGTCGGTGGAGTCCCCGAACCTCGCCACCGCCTTCTCCCTGGTGGGCAACAACGGGGCGGCTGCGGTGATTGCCGTCGGTTCCCTGATTGGACTCACCACCGTGATCATGGTGCTGCTGATGGGCCTGGCCCGCGTGGTGCTGGCCATGAGCCGCGACGGACTGCTGCCGCGTGCCCTGTCCCGGACCAGTGACAAGCACGCCACGCCTGCCCGCCTGCAGATCCTGTGCGGCGCATTGGTAGCCCTGGTGGCGGGGTTCACGCAGGTGGACGTGCTGGAGGAAATGATCAACATCGGCACCCTGTCCGCCTTTGTGGTGGTCAGCCTGGGCATCCTGGTGCTGCGGAAGAAGCGCCCGGACCTCCGTCCGGCATTCCGGGTGCCGTTCGGGCCGGTAATCCCGGTGCTTTCCGCTCTGCTCTGCCTGTACCTCATGACCAACCTGGCCGTGGAAACCTGGATCTACTTTGCCGGCTGGCTGCTGATTGGCTTCCTGCTGTACTTCGCCTACGGCCAGCGCCACTCACGGTTGAATGAGAAGTTCAGCAGTGTTGCCGCTGCCGAATCCGCCACGGACACCTCCGGGGCCTGAGCCCTGCGCATGCGCCGGACCGGCTCCAGTGGCAGACTGGGCGCATGCTTGTTGCCTTTTCTGTTGCCCCGTCCGGTGCCGGCCCGCTCACGCGGCCCGGCGGACCTGCCCAAGATGCCTCGGTGCATGACGCCGTCGCCGCAGCCGTAAGGATTGTCCGGGATTCCGGCCTGCCCAATTCCACCGACGCCATGTTCACCACGGTGGAGGGGGAGTGGGATGAGGTCATGGACGTGATCCGGCGGGCCACAGAAGCAGTGGGACAGTACGGCAGCCGGGTCTCCCTGGTGCTGAAGGCGGACATCCGGCCGGGCCATACGGGCGAATTGGCCGGCAAGGTCCAGCGGCTGGAAAGCGCCCTCACAAAACTGGATGACCGGAGCGGGCACGCCTAACGCCGGATACGGCAGAGCGGGAGCGGCAGCGATGCAGGACTGGGAACAGGTGCAGGACTACCTGGACGGCCAAGTGGTCCAACCGGACGCCGCCCTCACCGGGATTGTCACTGCAACGGCGGACGCCGGGCTTCCGGCCATTGAGGTATCCGCCGCCCAGGGCAAGTTCCTGATGCTGCTGGCCGGTATCCGGGGTGCCCGGCGGATCCTTGAGATCGGCACCCTCGGCGGTTTCAGTACGACCTGGCTCGCCCGGGCACTGCCGCCCGACGGCGAGCTGGTCACCTGTGAATACGAACCCCGGCATGCCGAGGTTGCCCGCGCCAACCTGGAACGGGCCGGGCTCGGCGGCCTGGTCACCATCCGCGTGGGCGAGGCCCTTCACACGCTGCCCACGCTCGCCGGGCCGTTTGACCTGGTTTTCATCGATGCGGACAAGGTGAACAATCCCGTCTACCTTGACTGGGCGGTGCGGCTCTCCCGACCCGGCAGCGTCATAGTGGTGGACAACGTGGTTCGCGGCGGCAGCGTGCTGGATCCCGACGGCGACGCCGCGGTGCAGGGGACACGGGAAGTCCTGCATCTACTCGGCTCGGACCCGCGCCTGCAGGCGACCGCACTGCAGACGGTCGGGCCCAAGGGCTGGGACGGCTTCGCGCTGGCGGTAGTGCAGTGACGAAATCTGCCATGACACGGGATCCGCGGCGGTCAGCGAGCCGGAGCTACTGCTCTGCCCGCGGCCCCGGAAGCCCGCTGCGGGTGCTGGCAGCCCCGGCGCTTAAGCTGGAGGCATGAGCTTTAGCATCCGGCGTGCCACGCCAGACGACGCCGCGGACTTCGTCTCCGTACATCTGCAGTCCTGGCGCGAAAGCTATGCACACGTCCTCGGCGAGGAGGTCTTCCGGCGCCGGGAAGCGGACCGCAGCGCCGCCGTCGAACACCGGCGCGCAGCTCTGGCCGAGCAGGCCTCGGATCCCGCCATCCGGACCTGGCTGGCCCATGCCGGGGACGGCAGGCTTCTCGGCTTTGCCTCCGCGGGCCCGGCCCGGGACGAAGACATCCGTGCTGCCCTGCCGCTGGAGCTGTGGTCCATCTACATCCTGGCCGAGGCGTACGGCAGCGGAGTGGGCCAGGCCCTGCTGGAACACACCGTGGCAGACGCACCGGCCTATGTCTGGGTGCTGGAAGACAATGACCGGGCGCAGGCGTTCTACCGCCGGAACGGCTTTGTGCCGGACGGAACCGTCAAGGACCTGCCCCAGGTCTGGGCCGGGACCGGCATGGTGGAAATCCGCATGGTGAGGAACTGATGGGGCGCAAGCGGCCCGGTAAGAACCCCGTGGAAACGTCCGCGCCCGGAGCGGGGCCGGTGGCTGGAACCTACCCCATCGACACCGGAACCTGTGAGCTGGTGCCGGACTCCTTCGCCTCCGACAGCTGGATCCTCATGGTCAACGGGGTGCACAGCTCGCACATTGACCTGGCAGACCCGCGGCACCTGGATTTCGAGTACATGCGCTGGATTGCGGCCCTGGTGGAATCCCGCTGGCGCCCGGATGCCTCCCTGCGTGCCCTGCACCTGGGCGGTGCGGCATGTTCCCTGGCGCGGTATTTTGCCGCCGTGTATCCGGGTGCGCGGCAGGTCGCCGTCGAACTCGACGGGCGCCTGGCCGAGCTGGTCCGCGGCTGGTTTGATCTGCCCCGGGCGCCGCTGCTGCGGCTCCGGGTCGGTGAGGCCCGGGCCGTCACGGAGACCCTGCATGACGGAAGCCGGGACCTGGTAATCCGGGATGTGTTCGCCGGCGCGAAGACGCCGGTGCCGCTGACGACGGCGGAATTCACTGCGCATGCCCGGCGGGTGCTGGCGCCGGACGGGGTCTACGTAGTGAATTGCGGGGACACTCCGGACCTGCGCGGTGCGCGTGCGGAGGCGGCCACCATCTGTGCCGCCTTCCGGTACACCGCAGCCATAGCCGATCCGGCCATGCTGAAGGGCCGCCGCTACGGCAACATCATCCTGGCCGGCAGCGATGCACCGTTTGCCGAGGATCCCGGCCTGCCTCGTGCACTGCTCGGCGGCGGCGTGCCGGCGCATCTCTGGGATGACGCGAAACTGCGCAGCTTCGCCGCCGGTGCCCGGATCCTGCATGATCCGGTGAGTAGCTAACCTCACCTCAAGTGTCAGCCTGCTTACTAATTTAGTAGGGTGGAAAGACGCTGCCGTCTCCCGGCAGCCGGTCTGAACCACGATGGAGGCTACATGTCTGACAAGAGCACATCCGATCCCGACCTGCCCATTCCGGGCGCACCGGCAGCCTCGGCCCCGTCCCTGGCCGAGCCGATCGAACCCCGCGAGCCGTTGCCGCCCAAGCCGGACCAGGACGGACCGGAGACCGTGTCCCCCACCGGAGTTCCCACCGGCGCGCCGAAGTCCTCCAACGCCCAGAGCGGACGGTACCTGACCACCGCCCAGGGGGCACGGCTGCGGGATACCGACCATTCCCTCAAGGCCGGTCCTCGCGGGCCGGTACTCCTGCAGGACCACCACCTGCGCGAAAAGATCACCCACTTTGACCATGAACGCATCCCGGAGCGTGTAGTCCACGCCCGCGGTGCCGCAGCTCACGGCGTATTTGTGGCCAACGGCGCCGCAGAAGGGGTGACCCGCGCCGGTTTCCTGGCCAGGGGAACGGAAACACCGGTGTTTGTCCGCTTCTCCACGGTGTTGGGATCCCGCGGCTCCGCCGACACGGTCCGGGACACCCGGGGCTTCAGCACCAAGTTCTACACGGACGAGGGCAACTATGACCTGGTTGCCAACAACATTCCGGTCTTCTTCATCCAGGACGCCATCAAGTTCCCTGACGTGATCCACGCGGGCAAACCGCACCCGGACCGTGAAATCCCCCAGGCGCAAAGCGCCCATGACACTTTCTGGGACTTCGTCTCGCTCCACACCGAAGCGCAGCACCACACCATGTGGAATATGTCCGACCGCGGCATCCCGCGTTCCTACCGCACCATGGAAGGCTTCGGCGTCCATACCTTCCGCCTGGTCAACGCCAAGGGGGAAACCACCCTGGTGAAGTTCCACTGGAAGCCGCGTCAGGGCGTGCACTCCCTGGTCTGGGAGGAAGCACAGATCATCAACGGCATGGATCCTGATTTCCACCGCCGGGACCTGGCCGATGCCATCGAAGCAGGCGCCTTCCCGCAGTGGGATCTGGGCATCCAGGTGTTCCCGGACACCGAGGATGAAATGTTCGAGGGCATCGACCTGCTGGACCCGACGAAGCTGGTGCCCGAGGAACTGGCTCCGGTGCAGATCATCGGCACCATGACGCTCAACGCCAACCCCACCAACTTCTTCGCGGAAACCGAGCAGGTGGCCTTCCACCCCGGCCACCTCGTGCCGGGCATCGACGTCACCAATGATCCGCTGCTGCAGGGCCGGCTGTTCTCCTACATCGACACCCAGCTCACCCGGCTGGGCGGACCGAACTTCAGCCAGATCCCCATCAACCGCCCGCACGCCCCGGTGAACGACATGCTCCGCGACGGCTTCCACCAGGATGCCGACCATGCGGGTGTGGCCCCGTACCAGCCCAATTCCCTGGACGGCGGCTGCCCCTTTATGGCCGGCGCCGACATGGGTGCCTTCATTGACGTTCCGGCCGAAGTGCCGGCGTCCCGGAAGGTGCGGGAAAACCCGGCCAGCTTTGATGACCACTACAGCCAGGCACGGATGTTTTTCCGCTCGCTGACCCCGGTGGAGCAGGACCACGTGGTTCAGGCCTACACCTTTGAACTGGGCAAGTGCTACGAGGAGAACATCCGGCTGCGCCAGCTCCAGTCGCTCGCCAATATCGACGCACGGCTGGCCGCAGAGGTCGCCATGGGACTGGGCCTCGAAGCACCGGAACCGGAGCTTGCCGTGGAAGACACCGCACCCAGCCCTGCCCTGAGCCAGATCGGCGGCTCCTGGCCGGTGGCCGGCCGGATAGTCGGTGTGGTGGCGGATGACACCACCGACCTCGGTGCGCTTTCCGAGGTGCTTGCCACCCTGCAGGCGGAAGGAGTGGTTCCGCTGGTAGTGGCTCCCCACGGCGGGAAGCTGGGCGGAGAGATTACCGTCCAGCGGACCTACCTGACGGCCCGTTCCACTGAGTTCGACGCCGTGGTGGTGGCGGCCTCGGGTGCTCCGGCGACCGACGCCGTCGGCAGCCTGGACGCGAAGGCCGGCAATCCGGAGGGTCATCCCTCCCTCGACCCGAGGGTGACGCTGATGCTGGCCGAAGCCTTCCGCCATGCAAAGGCCATCGGCGCCTGGGGCGACGGCAGTTCCGTCCTGATGGCAGCAGGCATCCCCACTGACGCCCCCGGTGTTGTGACGGGGGAAGCTGCTGAGGTGACTGCCGGACTGACCGGCCTGCTGGCCGGCCACCGGGTCTGGGAGCGCACCGTCGCCGCCTAGCCTGCGGGCCTGCGTTTCCGTACGGGAAATAGAAGAGGGGATCCCCGGCTCACGCCGGGGATCCCCTCTTTGGCTATGGTCCGTGTCTAACGGCGGACCCGGATCAGGTCACTCAGACGCCGAGCAGCTCCGTGATCGGGCCTACGCCGAAGTACAGTGCGAAAGCTGCGGCGACCACGTACATCAGGGGATGCACTTCGCGGCCGCGGCCCTGGAAGAGGCGGATCACGGTGAAGGAGATAAACCCGGCGCCCAGGCCGTTGGCGATCGAGTAGGTGAACGGCATCAGCGCGAAGGTCAGGAAGGACGGCAGGGCCAGCCCGATGTCGTTCCAATCGATCTTGCCCACCTGCGAAACCATCAGGTAGCCCACAACCACCAGGGCGGGGGCCACGGCCTCAAACGGAACCAGGTAGATCAGCGGGGTGAGGAACATGGCCACGAGGAAGAGCAGGCCGGTCACCACGGAGGCCAGGCCGGTCCGCGCGCCTTCACCGATACCGGCACCGGATTCCACGAAGATCTGGTTGGAGGAAACACCGGCGCCGCCGCCTGCCACCGCACCCGCGGCATCAACCAGGAGTACACGCTCCACGTTGGGGATGTTGCCGTCCTTGTCGATGGATCCGGCGCCGGCGGCCAGGCCCACCATGGTGCCCATGGCGTCGAAGAAGATGCTGAGCAGGATCACGAAGACCAGCAGCGAGGCGGCGATGCCGCCCAGGGTCTGGAAGGATCCGACCAGGCTGACATCGCCGATCAGGGAAAGATCGGGGGCTCCCCATTCGGGTGCGCTGGGTGTTACCAGCGACCAGCCGGTGGCAACGCCGGCGCCCTGGCTGCCCGGGCTGGCCAGCCACTCGACGAGTACGGCGAAAACAGTGGAGGCCAGGATGCCGATCAGGATGGCGCCGCGGACCTTGCGTGCCATCAGCACAATGGTCAGCAGCAGGCCGAAGACGAACACCAGGGTAGGCCAGCCGAGCAGTTCCCCTCCGTTGCCCAGGCCCAACGGAACCGTGGTGCCGGCCTCGTCCAGGTTGCGCCGGACAAAACCGGCGTTGACCAGTCCCACGAGCGTTACGAAAAGACCAATGCCCACAACAATCGCGGTTTTCAGGCTGGGCGGCACGGCACGGAATACGGCTGTCCGGAAGCCGGTCAGCACCAGGATGACCATGGCGAGGCCCGCAATGACCACCAGCCCCATCACATCCGGCCAGGTCAGGCCGTCATTGGAAGCCACAGTCACGGCCACGAAGGCATTTACGCCCAGGCCGGTGGCGATAGCGAAGGGGTGCTTGGCCCAAATGCCCATAATCAGGGTGAGGATGCCCGCAACGAGGGCCGTTCCGGCGGCAATGGCCGGCCCGGGCATGGTGTTGCCCATGGAGTCTTCGCCGCCAAGGATCAGCGGGTTCAGTACCACTATGTAACTCATCGCGAAGAAGGTGGCCAGACCGCCGCGCACTTCGGTGGCAACGGATGAACCCCGTTTCGTGATCTCGAAGTAGCGGTCCAGCTTTGAACCTTTTTTGAGCATGACGCGTCCTCTGAACTGACGGTGGGATGAAGTGAGGGAAATCCTGCACTTTGATCTTATCGCGGCCCCGGAGGCGTCCCCGGCCGGGGGCGGCTAGGCTGAAACAGTGAGGAACTTCGTACGTAACAGACCGTCCCTGTCCGGTTTCACCGCGCTCGCCGCCTTGCTGTTCGCCGTATTCGCAGGGCTGCTGCTGTCCGCGCCGCCGGCGGCAGCACACGATGAGCTGACGGGCTCGGTTCCCGCCGACGGTGCGGTGCTGGACTCCGCACCCGAGGCGGTGGAGCTGACCTTCTCCAACACTCCGGCCGCAATCGGCTCCGAGGTCAGGGTACTGGCCGAAGACGGCACTGACTGGGCGGACGGTGATGTGCGGATCCTGGACAACACTGCCACCCAGCGGCTGCGCGACGGCGCGCCGGCGGGCACGTACACCGTGCAGTGGCGGGTAGTGTCCTCGGATGCCCATCCGATTGAGGGGACCTTCGGCTTCACCGCCGCGGGAGGCGAAGCTGAGACGGCCCCTGCTGCAGGCCCGTCCGTGCAGCCGTCCGAGCCGGGCGATTCCTCGCAGTCGCCGGTGCTGAACCAGGGGGAGGACACCGGTCTCTCCTGGCAGGTAGCCGTCCCCGCCGTCGTCGTGCTTATCGCCGTCGCCGTTTTGATCGCACTGATTGTCCGGCGGCGGTTGCGCGAGGACTGACTTTCGGCCCGTCCGTAGGCAGAATCACACCCGCGATGGCTTCGCCGGCGGCTTTGGCCTGACGCAGGAGTTCACTGACCGTGGGCAGCATGGTCCCGCCCACGCCCACAAAATAGACGCCGGCCTCCCGCAGGGCGGTTACCGTTTCGGGCCAGGTGGCCACCCCGGCGGCTTTGGTCATCTTCCGCAGATCGGAGCGGGAGCAGCTGGTGAGGACAATGGTGTCGGCCAGCAGCACCCCCCGTCCCGTACGCACCGCCCACCTCCCCGTGCCGGCCACGGGGGAGGGGCGTAGCCCTGAGGGTGCAGCCCGGCGCAGATCCCTCGCCGGGGAGTCGCCGCGGATATCCAGCTGGTGGCTGGCAGCGTAGCCCTGCAGAATCCGGCGCAGCTGGTCCCGCTTCGTGTAGGGTTCCGGCTCCGCCGCCGCTCCCCGGATGGCCTCCGCATCCGGAACCGGGCCGTGCACCACAATGGAGTCCACGCCCTGCCTGCTCAGTTCGGCCGCTACGGCCATCCCGCTGAGTCCGCAGCCAATCACCACTGTCCGGGTCCGTTCGGGAATCGGCGTTTGACGCCCCGCGCCGTTGCGATCAGGGTTCATGCCGGTGTTGTCCTTCCGTCGGGTCCGGAACCTCCCCACAGGCCGCTGGCTCTGGGAGCGAACCATATAGCGGACCTCGTCGCAGCGGTAGCGTGTTCTGTTGCCGCAGCGCGGTACGCTACTGCTAAGGACAGCCGGACGCTGATTGCCGGTTGGGTACCGGAAGGAGCAGCACGTGACTGATTCGACCTGGGGAACCGGACCCGGCGCAGACGGGCCCGCGGGCATCGTGGTGGGCATCGACGGATCCGATCAGAGCATGTGCGCCCTTTTCTGGGCCGCCCGTGAAGCCCGGCGCAGGCAGTGCCCCCTTCACGTGGTGACGGCATACACGGTGCCGATCTTTGCCGCCTCTTCCATGGACGCCGGATACACCACGGTGGATGACGAGATGATCCGCGACGGCGCCCGGCAGGTGCTGGATGACGCCGTGGCGCGGATCAGCCACTACAACCTGGAAATCATTCCCCGCGTGGAAACCGGCGACGCCGCCGCGGTCCTGCTGGAATTGTCCGAGGATGCGGACCTGATGGTGGTGGGTTCACGCGGACGCGGCGGATTTGTCGGCCGGCTGCTGGGTTCCGTGTCCAGCGCACTGCCCGCCCACGCAAAGTGCCCCACCGTCATTGTTCCCCTGCGCACCGCCGGGCGCCTGCCGGATTCGGGGGTGAAGCCGCCGGCCAACTCACCGGATCCTGATGCCGTGCACCAGGCCGTGGTGGTGGGCGTGGACGGCTCGGAGCAGGGCCGCGCGGCCTCGCTGGTCGCGGCCGAACAGGCCCTGCGCATGAACCTCCCGCTGCGCATCCTGTGCTCACTTCCGCCCTTCAGCGGCTCGCTGGCCTGGGTGCCCGCGCCGCTGGACATCGAGGCCCTGCATGCGGAACTGCACGAACAGCTCGACGCCGGCCGCGACTGGCTGCAGAGCCACTTCCCGTCATTGGAAATGACCGTGGAGCTGGTGGATGGGGCGCCGCCGGAGATTCTGGTGGAGCGGACCGCGAAGGTGGAACTGCTGGTGCTGGGTACCCGGGGCCGTGGCGGCTTCGCCGGAATGCTCCTGGGCTCCACCAGCCAGAGCGTGCTGCACCATGCCAAGGGACCGGTGATGGTGGTGCCTGATCATGAGGACCCGCGGCTGCTGGACCGGCGGGACTTCGGCCCCATGGTGATGGAGTAACCCGCAGCCCTAGGCGTGCTGCTGCCCTTCGTGGACCGCGTGGCTGGCGGGCTCCAGTTGGAAGGTGCAGTGGTCGGTATCGAAATGGCTGCTGAGGCACCGGGTCAGCCCGTCCAGCACCCGGTCCATGCCTTCCGGGGTGAGGTGCTCCTCGTCCACCACCACATGCGCGGAGAACACCGGGACCCCTGAGGTAATGGTCCAAATGTGGATGTCATGTGCATCCGCTACGCCGTCGACCGAGACGATATGGTCCCGGATCAGCGCAATATCCACGCCGGCCGGGGTGGCCTCAAGCAGCACGTCGATGACTTCCTTCAGCAGCGACCATGCCCGGGGCAGGATCATCAGGGCAATCAGGATGGAGGCCCAGGTGTCCGCCTGCTGGTAGCCGGTGAGCATAATAACGACGGCGGAAACCACCACTGCCGCCGAGCCCAGCAGGTCCCCGAGCACTTCCAGATAGGCCCCGCGTACGTTCAGGGACTCCTTGCGGCCCGAATGCAGCACCAGCAGGGAGGCCAGGTTGGCCAGCCCGCCCACGATCGCCGCGATGAGCATCAGCCCGGTGTGGACCTCCGTCTGGGACCCCAGCCGGCGCAGGGCCTCGATGAAGATGACCGACGCGATGACGATGAGCAGCACCGCATTGGCCAGCGCTGCCAGGACCTCGGCGCGCTGGTAGCCGTACGTCCGCCGGGCTGTGGGCGGGCGCGCCGCAATCCACGCAGCCACCAGGGCAATGGAGACACCGGCAGCGTCCGAGAGCATGTGCCCGGCGTCGGCAAGCAGCGCCAGTGAACCGGACAGCAGCGCGCCGGCCACCTGGATCAGCACCACGGACATAGTGATGATGAAAACAATCAGCAGGCGGCGGCGGTGCTTCCCGGTGGCGGTGACGGGGCTGAGGCCGTGGCTGTGGCCGGAATGGTCACTCATGGTTTAAGGCTAGCCCCAACCGAGTTCGTGCAGCCGCTCGTCATCGATGCCGAAGTGATGGGCCACCTCATGAATGACGGTGATGCGGACTTCATCTACTACTTCATCCCAGCTTTCGCACATGCGCAGCAGGGGTCCGCGGAACACCACGATGCGGTCCGGCAGCGAGCCGGCATCCCACCAGGAGTCCCGTTCGGTCAGAGGTGTGCCTTCGTACACGCCCAGCAGCTCGGTGTCCGGATCCTCGTGCGGGCCCGGTACGTACTCATCCTCAATGAAGATGGCCACGTTGTTCATGGCGCGGGAGAGATCTGCGGGAATGGTGTCGATGGCGGCTTCCACGCAGGCCTCGAACTCGTCGGCACTCATCTGAATTGGCACCCCTCCACTGTAGTGGCGTGTGCCTCACCGGAGGCGTTTTGTTTATTCCGGAAATAGGCCCTATAGTTTTAGAGTCCACAACGGAGCGAAACGACTGGTTCACCGGCCGCTTCAATCCATGTGTGTTCTGTTGGCCCCCATCGTCTAGCGGCCTAGGACACCGCCCTTTCACGGCGGCGGCACGGGTTCGAATCCCGTTGGGGGTACTCAGGAGTGGTAATTCAACCGGATTTCATCTGGTAGAGTTGACACTCGTGAAATGCAAGGCCCTGTAGCGCAGTTGGTTAGCGCGCCGCCCTGTCACGGCGGAGGTCGCGGGTTCAAGTCCCGTCAGGGTCGCTCGGATTTTCTGAAGCGATTTGGAAGATCTCGGTGATCATCGGTTGATGATGCCAGGCTCTGTAGCTCAGTTGGTAGAGCGTTCGACTGAAAATCGAAAGGTCACCGGATCGACGCCGGTCGGAGCCACCAGCTAAAACCCCGTAGCTGTCTCGGAAGAGGCAGGACGGGGTTTTTCTTTGTGCCCGGGCAGATGGCAGGCCCACCCGCCGCCCTGCATGGAGCAGCTGCCCACCCGCCGCCCTGCACAACCCGGGGCCGCCGGGATACGCTGAACCCATGGATGAGCTCCGGAACACACCAGCGCCCGTTGCCCCCGCGCACGCCGCCCCCGTCACCACACCCGCCTCCGCGGCTGCCGTGCCGCCGTCGGACACAGCCGGCCTCCCGGACGCCACCGGAATCGGCGGCCGTACGGCGATCAGTGAACAGGCCGTGGCCAAGGTCGCTGCGATAGCCGCCCGCTCCGTTTCCGGCGTGTATGCCCTCGGCAATACCACCGGACGCGCGCTGGGAGCCGTGCGGGACGCCGTCGGCGGCTCCAGTGCCACCCAGGGCGTGCATGTGGAGGTGGGTGAACGTGAAGTTGCCGTGGATATCAGCCTGGTGGCGGTCTATGGCACCGCCCTCACCACGGTGGCCAACAACGTCCGCGCTGCGGTCTACGGAGCGGTGGAGCAGCTGGTGGGCCTGCGCGTGGTGGAAGTGAATGTGGAAATCAATGACGTCCACCTGCCTGCCGAATCTGCTGACCCCGGCACCAAGCCTGTGACGGGCGCCAAAGCGGTATAGGGTCGAAAGCAGGTTCCTCGCAGGAGGCGCGGGTCGCGAGCGGATTATGAGGCAGGGGAAATGAAACCAACAGTGGTGGGAATGGCAACCGGGGCCGTACTGGCCTTCGCCGCGCTGATCTTCGATTTCTGGGGCTTTATGCTGACTGCCCTGTTCATAGCGGTGGGTGCGCTGCTGGGACGTGCAGCGGAAGGCAAAATCGACTTCCGCAGCGTCACTGATGCGCTCACGGGCCGCCGCTCCTCTTCGTGAGCACCGCCGTTATGACCGCAGCCGAGACCGGCGCGGTGCTATCCGGGCATAACCGGATCAGCACCCAGGCGCTGACCAGCACCGCTCAGGCAGCCGCCTCCGAATATTTCGGCGTCCCCGCGCAGCAGGTCCGCGTGCGCTGGGCTGATGACCGGGGGCTGCTGGCCCTGGCCGTGTCCCTGCCCATTGCCCTGCCCCCGCTCCAAGTCCTGCAACAGCACCCCGGCATGCTGCACCGTGCCGGAGGCACCGTGTGGGAACGGGCACATGCGGCCAAGCCCGTGTTGCTGCAGCGGATCTCCGAGCTCACCGGGTCCATGCTGTCCCGGGTTGATGTGCGCATCACCGGTGCGCTCCTGTCCGAAGGGCGGCGGGTGCAGTGAAGCGGGCGGACAGGGAACTGACCGGCCGGATCCTGCGGCGCGAAACCCATTCGGCGCGGACCCCCGCGGCCGTGGCTGCCGCTGTCCTCGGCATCCTCTTTTGTGGCTACGTGCTGCTTGAATCCGTGCTCCAGGCACTCGGCCAGCCGGCCTGGCTGATTGATCCGCCCACCTTCGGGCACTGGCTGGCGGGTCTGCCCGCCGGCACCGATCCGCTCATTCTGGGACTCTCCGGAGCACTCATCCTCTTCGCCGGCCTCCTGTTCTTCCTGCAGGCGGTGCTGCCCGGCCGCCGCGCCCGCTATGCCCTGCCGAACCCGCGCGCCGCCGTCGTAGTGGACGCCGAGGTGCTGGCCGCATCGCTGGCCCGGTGCGCGCGGCTGCAGGCGGGTGTGACCCCCCAGCAGGTGCTGGTGACGGTGGGACGGACAGCCGTTGATGTCCAGATCCGGCCAACCTCCGGCATCCCGGTGGACGATGAAGCCATCCGCGCGGCGGTGGAGGACGAATTGCTGCTCACCAAACTCGATCCGCAGCCGGCCGTCCGCGTACGCATTGCCCCGGTGGGGGTGATCGGCCAGTGAATGCGACACCGCGTGCCCTGAACCGGCTCCTGCTGGGACTGCTCGGGCTGATCATGCTCGGGGTTGGAGCCGGCCTGCTGCTGATTTCCGCCTGGCCGGCTGCGGCGCGGGCCTGGCAGGCCTATGCTCCGGATGCCATGGCATCCATTGGCGCCGTGCTGGGCAGGACCGCCATTCCGGGGCTCGGCGGCAGCTGGGTGTGGGTGGGGCTGGCGCTGCTCAGTTTCGTCGGGATTGTGCTGATGATCCTGTGGATTGCGGCCCAGGGCGGCGGGCGCACGTCAACACTGATTTCGGAGTACAACGACGACGGCGCTCCCGGCACCGTGGCCCTCAGCGGTAACGTGGCGGAACAGGCGCTGCGCAGTGCACTGCAGGAGGACCCGGACGTGGCCGGTGCCGCAGTCAGCACCTATTCCATGAAGGGCCGCACCGCCCTGCGCGTCCGGATCACCCCGCGGCAGGGCGCAGCTCCGCATCTTATTGCCGCAGATGCCACTGCCCTGGTGGAAACACTGGACACCGCCCTGGGCTGCCAGACCCCGGTCCTGCTGAGCCTGGAGTCCGGCCGCCGCCTGCGGTTCAGCCGCGAGGACCGGGTCCGCTAAACGCGGTGCCCGCCTAGGACGCCCGGGCGAGCTGGCGGATGGGGATCCACCGGGACGCCAGCCGGCGGTAGGCGGCAGCTGCCCCGCCCATGTCCCCTTCGGCCAGGGATTCAATGCCCAGCCGCACGTCGGACGGGGAATCGTCGGGGAAAACCAGGTCCGCCACCGGGCCGTAGTCCAGTTCCACGACCGCCTCCGGATCGAAGACCTCCAGCCACTCGGTCAGTGCTGCCAGCTCATCCAGCAGGTCCAGCTCCGGGGCGGCTAGGGCCAGGGCAGCAGAGGCAGCGCGTGCCCGTTCGATGGCCTGCGGCACGGGGGCGGACAGCCTGACCGTCTGGACCCGCCCGTCATCCTCCACCACTTCGGTGTGATCATCCTCGTGCAGCAGGACAAACCAGCCGAAGGGAACACCCCAGGTGGCGGAGCGGGTGTGCAGCTTCGCCAGCGAGTCCGCGAAGGAATCCGGGTCCAGCCGTGCTGCGTGGGCCTCGCGGGCCACCTCGGGAACCAGGACGTCCACCAGCGGGCCGCGGATGGACTCGCCCAGGGATTCGGCGGCCAGGGAGGCGCGGACCGCCAGCTGGTTGGGGCAGTACAGCCGGTTGGTGATGCCTTCCTCGGCCGGGAAGTGCAGCACCCGGACCAGATCGGTGGCATTGTGCGGGAACGGGTCCGAGACCACCCGGACCAGCCGCCGGACAGCGTCGGTGCGCTCCAGGATCTCGGTTTCGTGCCGGCCCCGGGCGCGCTGTTCCATGATGGCCAGCTGCGCGGCGTCGTCGAACGCATCCAGCGGCTCGTAGACCCGCAGGTAGGAGACGAACGGGAACGTCCGGTACAGGGACTGCTGCGGCGGCCGCGCCACGGCTAGTCCAGTTCCACAATCACGGGAGCGTGGTCCGAGGCGCCCTTGCCCTTGCGTTCTTCCCGGTCAATCACGGCACCGGTGACGCGCTTGGCCAGGGCGGGGGAGCCCAGGACAAAGTCGATGCGCATGCCCTGGCGCTTCGGGAAGCGAAGCTGGGTGTAATCCCAGTATGTGTATACGCCGGGCCCCGGGTTGAA
Organism: Arthrobacter sp. Y3225209; assembly: GCF_059090685.1. Lineage (NCBI taxonomy): Bacteria > Bacillati > Actinomycetota > Actinomycetes > Micrococcales > Micrococcaceae > Arthrobacter > Arthrobacter sp. Y3225209. The sequence continues at coordinate 19,320 of NZ_JBNHFW010000026.1, read as the reverse complement.
GGGGCGGACGACGTCGGTGAAGCCGGCGTCCAGGAACTCGTTGAAGGCCTGCCGCTCGGGTTCGGTGATGTGCGTGGCGTTCTGGGCGCGGAACCAGTCGATGTCCCACACGTCGTCATCCTGCGGGGCAATGTTCCAGTCACCCATAAGCGCCAGGTTCAGGGACGGATCCGCAGTGATCCACTCGGCTGCATGGTTTTTGAGGGTTTTCAGCCACTGCAGCTTGTAGGGCATGTGGGGATCATCCACGGCACGGCCGTTGGGAACGTACAGGCTCCACACCCGTACCCCGCCGCAGGTGGCGCCGATGGCACGCGCCTCGGCCACCGTGGTTTCCTCGGTCTTGCCGAAGTGCGGCTGGTCCGGGAAGGTGCGTTCGACGTCGTCGAGCCCCACCCGGGACGCGATCGCCACACCGTTCCACTGGCTCAGCCCGAAGTGGGCCACCTCGTAGCCGTTCTTCTCGAACAGTTCCCAGGGGAAGTTCTCGTCCTTGGCCTTGGTTTCCTGGATGGCCAGGACGTCGACGTCGGAGCGCTGCAGCCACGCCTCGATGCGGTCGGCACGGGCGCGGATGGAGTTCACATTCCAAGTAGCTATCTTCACAACTGCTACGTTACCGAATCCGGCCAGCTCCCACACTGTGGCCGTGGCCGGCCGGGCCGTTCCGCCTGCTGCCCCGCAGCCGGGCAGCGGAGAGCTGCCCGGCCGGGTGCAACGGCGTTATTTCCACCAGGTGTCGCTCAGCATGACCGGTACGGTGCGCTTGTGCCGGGTCATCAGGAACCGCGCTTCGATCTTTTCGGCGTCCTCAGCCGGAACATCTTCGCCTTCGAGGTAGCCGTCGATGGTGTCGTAGCTCAGGCCCAGCTCGGTCTCATCCGTCTGGCCGGGCTTACCGTCCAGCAGGTCAGCGGTGGGTGCCTTCTTCACCAGCCGCTCCGGTGCGCCCAGCTCGGTGAGCAGGGCCCGGTTCTGCCGTTTGTTCAGGCCGGAGAGCGGCAGGACATCCGCACCGCCGTCGCCAAACTTGGTGAAGAATCCGGTGACGGACTCCGCGCCGTGATCGGTGCCGATAACGAGCAGGTTGTGCTGGCCCGCGACAGCATACTGGGCGGTCATGCGGACCCGGGCCTTGATGTTGCCCTTGTTGAAGTCGGTGATCTTCTCGCCGGTCATCTTCACGTACTCGTCTTCAAAGCCGTCCACGGCCGGGCCCACGTTGTAGACCAGGGACTCGGACGGGTTGATGAACGCCAGGGCTGCCTGGGCGTCCTCTTCGTCATGCTGGACCTTGTAGGGAAGGCGCAGGGCTATGAACCTGGCCTCGGTGCCCTCGGCCGTCAGTTCGTCCACGGCCAGCTGGGCGAGCTTCCCGGCCAGGGTGGAATCCAGGCCTCCGCTGATGCCCAGGACATAGCCCTTGGTATGTGAGGCCCGCAGGTACTCCTTGAGGAAGTCCACCCGGCGCCGGATTTCCCCGGCGGCGTCAATGGAGGGCTGAACTCCCAATTCGGCAATGATTTCCTTTTGTAGTTCACGCATGGACCTCAGCCTATATGCGACTCTTCTCCGGCGCCCGGGAAAATGACGGGATTGAGGTGCGGCACCTGCCCGGCGGGCGGCGTCGCAAAGCGGCTTAAATCGGGAGCCGCAGGGGCTGCCGGATAGGATTAAGGCATGACATCGCCCGCGATCGCCCCGGCCCGTACCCGCCTGCTCGACCTGATCATGGAACTGGCGGTGGTCCGTGGAAAAGTGGTGCTGTCCTCCGGTGCCGAAGCGGATTACTACATTGACCTGCGCCGCGTCACGCTGCAGCACGAGGCGTCCCCGCTGGTCGGCGACGTGATGCTGAACCTGCTCGATGAAGCGGGCATCGAGTTCACCAACGCCGGCGGCCTGACCATGGGGGCTGATCCCGTGGGTACGGCGGTCATGAACGCTGCTGCGCGCGCCGGCCGCGCCGTGGACGCCTTCGTGGTGCGCAAGGCACAGAAGTCCTACGGCATGGGCCGGCAGGTGGAAGGCCCCGACGTCGCCGGACGCAACGTGGTGGTCCTGGAAGACACGTCCACCACCGGCGGGTCCGCACTGACCGCCGTTGAGGGCGTGCGCCGGGCCGGCGGCAATGTGGTGGCCGTGGCAGTGATCGTGGACCGGGACACCGGAGCCAAGGAACGCATCGAGGCTGAAGCCGGAGTGCCTTACCTGTTCGCGTTCGGCAAGGATGAACTCGGACTCGACTAGCGCCGCACCGTTCGGCGCAGACCTTCCTGTTCCGGAACCCGCCCGGGAGGCAGCGGAAACCCTCCGCAAGGCTGCCGAGCTGCACCGGGTCTCGCGCCGCCGCTTTCTGGCCGGTTCCCTCGCCGGGCTTCTCCTCAGCGCCGATCTGGGCATCACGCACCGGATTCAGCGGTACCGCGAGGAACTGGAGATCCTCCGGGTCGCCGATGAAGACGCCGAGCGGAGCTTCCCGCGCGCCATGTGGTTCCTGTTCCCGGGATACAAAACCAGCTGGGAAGAAGCGCACTGGATCCTCGGATCGCTCCGCCCCGCCCTGACCACCCGCGGCCAGCTCGCGGGCATCGGCTACTCCAACCTCGGGCTGAAACCCGGAGACATCCTGGAGGCGGTCCACGCCTACATCCGGAAACACCGGCTCGAACGCATCTACTTCTACGGGCACAGCTTCGGCGGCATGCTGGCCGTGCAGGTGGCTGCCGGGCTGCGGGAACGCGGGATCGCCGTCGAACTGATCATTCTGGATTCCAGCCCGGCCGGAAAGAACGATGTGCGGGACCGGGCAATGTTTGAGGGCACCGTATTCCTGTACGACGCCGGCTACCGGATTCCCATGGGCATGCGCGGCGGATACGAGCTGGGGGAGCGGGTGATGCACAAGAACGAACGCTCCTGGCACACCATCGGGGAACAGACGCTGGCTCAGCTTTCCCCGCTGGCGCCCTCCACCACGCTCATCCAGTCCCAGGCGTCCTATATTTACCACTTCACCGCTCCGCGGTTCGGCGGATCCCTCGGGGACACCAAGGTGGCGTTCATTGGCAACCCCGAAGACAAAACAGTGAACTACTACTCCACCAGATCCGCGTGGAAGGCAGCCCTGGGCGCGAACCTGGTGTCCGACTCCACGGTCACGGAGGGGGCCAGCCCCGCCCACGCCAGCCCGCAGTGGAGTCCGGGGGTGTATCAGGATGCGCTGGCGGAAGTGTTCCGCATCGTTGACCCGCCCGAGCCGACGGATGGCCCGGAGCCGCTGGAATAGCCGGCCCCGGGTGCTCCCGGATGTCCGGCCTAGACGGTATTGATCAGATCGGCTACCGAATTCATGATCTGCGTGGGACGGAACGGGTACCGGTTCACATCCTCGCGCTGGGTAATGCCGCTGAGCACCAGCACGGTGTGCAGCCCGGCTTCGATGCCGGCGACGATGTCCGTGTCCATCCGGTCACCGATCATGGCGGTGGTCTCGGAATGCGCGTCGATCTTGCGCATCGCGGAGCGGAACATCATCGGGTTCGGCTTGCCCACAATGTAGGGCTCCATGTTGGTGGCCGCAGTGATCAAGGCCGCGATGGCGCCGGTGGCCGGCAGCACACCCTCCTGCGAGGGGCCGGTAACGTCAGGGTTGGTGGCAATAAACCGGGCGCCGCCCAGGATCAGCCGGATGGCCTTGGTGATGGTGCCGAAGGAGTACGTGCGGGTTTCACCGAGCACCACATAGTCCGGGTTGGTGTCCGTAAGGATCATGCCCGCCTCATGGAGCGCCGTCGTCAGCCCGGCCTCACCCACCACAAAGCAGCGGCCGGGCGCGCCGGCGTTCTTGACCTGGTCCTTGAGGAACTCGGCGGTGGCCAGGGCGGAGGTCCACAGGTTCTCCTCCGGCACCTCCAGGCCCGAGGCCCGCAACCGGGCGGCCAGGTCCCGCGGGGTGTAAATGGAGTTGTTGGTCAGCACCAGGAACCGCTTGGAGGTTGCCACCCAGCGGTCAATGAGCTCCGCGGCTCCGGGAATCGGATGGTTCTCATGGACCAGCACGCCGTCCATGTCCGTCAGCCAGCACTCAATGTTCTCGTTTTCGCCCACGGTCTCCCATTTCTCGCATACATCGTTGTTGCCTTGCTTACCTGCCGCCGCGCCAGGGACCGGAGTCAGAGGGGACGCGGCGGACCCTGCCAGTCTTTCACCTTAGGCTGGAAGGGTGATAGACAGCCCCGAAGAACTCCCCGTTGACGCCGCAGACCCGGCCGCCGTTCCCCTGCACCAAGTGGGCGTGGGCCCCTGGGAAGGTCCGCTGCCCGATGGCGGTCACTGGGACCCGGAACTGCTGGCCAACGGCGATGCCCGCAACGTGGTGGATGAGTACCGGTACTGGAAGCATGATGCGATCGTGGCGGACCTGGACACCCGCCGGCATCCGTTCCATGTAGCCATTGAAAACTGGCAGCACGACTTCAACATCGGCACCGTGGTCCGCACCGCCAACGCGTTCATGGCCAAGGAAGTGCACATCATCGGACGACGCCGGTGGAACCGCCGCGGCGCCATGGTCACCGACCGCTATCAGCACATCCGCAACCACCCGACGGTGGAGGACTTCGTCGAGTGGGCGCGCAGCGAGGGCCTGAGCATCATCGGGATCGACAACTTCCCCGATTCCGTGCCGCTGGAAACCTACGAACTGCCGGAAAACTGCGTGCTGGTCTTCGGCCAGGAGGGCCCGGGCCTCAGCCCGGAAGTCCACGCTGCGGCGGATGCGACGCTGTCCATTGCCCAGTTCGGTTCCACCCGCTCCATCAATGCCGGGTCCGCCGCCGCCATTGCCATGCACGGCTGGATCCGCCGCCATGTCTTCGGCCAGAAGGTGAACTAGGGGACGGGCACCGGTTCCGTCCGCCGCGGCACGTTATCCGGTGACATCACCTGCTGCCGGCAGGATACTTATGGCTAGGATGTAGGAAGCCAACGAGGGCGCCAGGCCCTGCCACAATCGACCTTGGAGTCAGCATGCCTATTGCAACCCCGGAGATTTATGCCGAGATGATTGACCGCGCCAAGGCAGGGGGCTTCGCCTACCCGGCCGTCAACGTCACCTCATCGCAGACACTCAACGCGGCACTGGCCGGTTTCGCCGAGGCCGGATCCGACGGCATTGTCCAGGTATCCACCGGCGGCGCAGCCTACTGGTCCGGCGCCTCCGTGAAGAACATGGTCACCGGCTCCCTCGCGTTCGCGGCCTACGCCAAGGAAGTAGCCAAGAGCTACAACGTGAACATTGCGCTGCATACCGACCACTGCCCCAAGGACAAGCTGGATGACTTTGTCCTGCCGCTGCTGGCCGCCTCGGAGGCCGCCGTGAAGCGCGGCGAAGACCCGATCTTCAACTCGCACATGTGGGACGGTTCCGCCGAAACCCTCGAGGACAACCTGCGCATCGCCCAGGACCTGCTGGCCCGCACCGCGGCCGCCAAGATGATCCTCGAGGTGGAGATCGGCACCGTGGGCGGCGAGGAAGACGGCGTGGAGAACGCCATCAACGACAAGCTTTACACCACGGTCGCAGACGGCATGGCAACCATCGAAGCCCTCGGTGACGGCAGCAAGGGCCGCTACATCACGGCCCTGACCTTCGGCAACGTACACGGCGTGTACAAGCCCGGCGGCGTGAAGCTGCGCCCGGAAATCCTGAAGGAAATCCAGGACGCGGTGGGCGAGTCCATCGGCAAGGAACGCCCGTTCGACCTGGTCTTCCACGGCGGCTCGGGTTCCTCCGCCCAGGAGATTGCCGACGCCGTCTCCTACGGCGTCATCAAGATGAACATCGACACCGACACCCAGTACGCCTACACCCGGCCGGTGGTAGACCACATGCTGCGCAACTATGACGGCGTGCTGAAGGTGGACGGCGAAGTGGGCAACAAGAAGCAGTACGATCCGCGCGTCTGGGGTGCCTCGGCAGAAAAGGGCATGGCCGCCCGTGTGGTGGAAGCTGCACAGAACCTCGGATCGGCAGGCAAGGCGCTCTAATGTCAGACGAATTCCGCAAGAACCTGCTCGGCCCGGACGCCACCTACCTGCCCGAGGAAACCGACGTCGTCGCCCGCCTGGAGGCAGGCGACGAAGCCGTGGACCTCGCCGCGAAATTCCCCACCTCCTCGCAGGTGTGGGCCACGCTGGCGGACGAGGCGTTCGAAGAGGGCCAGAATGTTGAGTCCTACGCCTACGCCCGCGTCGGCTACCACCGCGGACTGGATGCCCTGCGCCGTGCCGGCTGGCGCGGTGTCGGTCCCATCCCGTGGTCGCATGTCCCCAACCGCGGCTTCCTGCGCTCGCTGTACGCGCTGGGCCGTGCGGCGGCCGCCATCGGTGAAGCTGACGAAGTGGACCGGATCCGGAAGTTCCTGGATGACTCCGATCCGCAGGCCAAGGCTGCCATCGAGGGCCAGCTCGCCTAACTGCATTCCGTGAGAGCCGGCGGTCCCCATACCGGGGGCCGCCGGTTTTTTCATTTTCGGGGCTTGGGTGCTTCGGTTTTTAGGCGGTTCCGGTTTTTGGTGTGCTTCAGGTTTGCGATGCCGGACGCATGGAGGCGAGAGCCCGCAACAGGTCCGTGTACGCCGCCTCCGCCGCCCCATAGGTGCTGTGAATCAGGACTGCGTCCGGACGGGTGCGGAGCCCGGACGCCAGATTCTCGTACATGGATTCCAGCAGGGCAGATCCGCCTTGGCGCTCCACCAGGGCGGTGATTTGCGCGTGCCACGGGGTATGTTCATCTGCCCCACGGTTTGCGAACCGCTGGAGGGAGCCGGCTTTGGTGTCCGTCAGGACAATTTCGAGGAACCCGGCCCCGGACGTTTCGGCCGCCCCACGGAACACGGCAATTTCGGCGTCGTTGTCGAAAAACTGCGGCATGACGACGTCCCGGCCGGTGGACAGATGAGCCGCTGCCATGCCCACCGCAATCGGACGGACGATCTCTCCGGCCTCTTGGAAATCCTCCTGCCAGCCACCGATCAGGCAGCGCACCTGGTCAATGTCCAGGTTGAGGCACCCCGGATGCCGATCGGCGTACATCCGGGCGAGGGTGGACTTGCCGATCCCGGGCGGGCCATTCAGCAGAATCAGATCAGGCATGCCGTCCCCTTTGCCGGACAGGTTTTTCGGTTGCGCGCATGGGCACACCCTAGCGTCCCCTTGACTGAGCACAGTGACGGAGGCCTGCCGTAAGGTAGGGCGGGGTCTGCCCAAGCATGCGCGGAACGCCTACCCTGAAGTCCGGAGGGGAAGGGGTGCCGTTTTTATGGACACGTTCGAATTCCGGAAGACCTACCCGGAGCTCTACGCGCCCGGCCGCACGGATTTCACCCTGGTGCAGGTTCCGTCTCTGCAGTACCTGGCCGTGGACGGGCACGGGAATCCGAACACCTCGCCGGAGTACGCCCACGCCTTGGAATGCCTGTATCCGGTGGCCTATACGGTGAAGTTCCGGTCCAAAAAGGAACTGGATCAGAACTTCACCGTGGGTCCGTTGGAAGGACTCTGGCGGGCGGAGAACCCGGAGGCGTTTGTCCGCGGCGACAAGGACTCCTGGGACTGGACCATGCTGATCCCGCAGCCGGAGTGGATCACCGCGGAGATGGTCGAGCAGTCAGGGGCTGAGGTGGCAGCAAAGAAGGACCTTCCCGGGGCGGAACGGGTGCGGCTGCTGCGCCTGGAGGAAGGGCTGTCGGCACAGATCCTGTTTATCGGTCCTTACGACGACGAGGCGCCGGTCCTCGCGCGGCTGCACGACACCTGGATGCCCGAACGGAACTTGGCCTTCAACGGCGACCATCACGAGATCTACCTGAACGATCCCCGCCGCACCGCTCCGGAGAAGCTCCGCACCGTGCTGCGCCAGCCGGTCCGGCCTCTCTGAGCGGTGCCGGGACCTTTCAGCAACTGGTCTCAGAGCCCGGCAGATGGGGTTGGGACCTGCGGTACCCAGGACGCGTACACCACGTAATTGTCATCGAATGTCCCGGTTTTCGGGTCATAGCCGTCACAAGTGATGAGTCGTAGTTCCGGGCCTGTGGTGTTGCCGTAGACCTTCTGCGTTGGGAACGCGTCCTTGGCATACTGCTCGGCGGCCCGCACTGCGAATACGACGGTACTTCCGTCCTCACGAGCTATCTCGATCCGATCTCCGGACATGAGGCGGCGCAGGTCGGCGAAGATTCCCGGTCCGCCACCCTCCGCATTGACGTGGCCTAGAAAAACCGCGGGACCGAGCTCCCCCGGAGTCGGAGAATGTTCGTACCACCCGGCGGGAGAACCCGGTTCGCCGGGCGGAACCTCCAATGCGCCGTCGTTGTCCAGCCCCAGACGGATGACCTTGGACTGCGCACCGATCGAAGGGATGGACAGCGATGCCGGTGAGGACTCTGCCATGGGAGTCGGGCCCTGCGCAGCGGGTCCCGGGGAAGATGGGTTATCTGGAGCGGGAAGGGATGTCACCTGCGGGGAGGGCACGGGCGGGACCTGTATCTGCCGTCCCGTCCCCTGTTCGACGTCTTCCTGAGCGGTCCCACAAGCTCCGGACAGCAGCAGCGGTGGAAGCAGGAGTGCGGCCGCCGCAGTTACCTTCAGGCCCCTGCAGCGGCCGCGCTTGGCCGCACTCCTCATGCTGATTCGTTTTCGCTGGCCGAAGACGATGGCATGAGCTGTCCTACCTGTGGATAGAAGCTATGCAGCACGACGGCGGCGCACCACATATGCTCCGCCTGCAGCGGCGAGCACCAGGCCGCTGCCCAGGGCGAGGAATCCGGCGTTGGATTCCTCAGGTTCCTGCGTAATGCCGGTATTGGCCCCGCCGGCTGGAATCTGTCCAACCTGGCCCCCTGGAGTGCCAGGCGTAGTGGGAACCATCGTGGGTGGAACGGTGGTCGGGGAAGGAGTTGGAGTCGGGGAGGGGGTGGGCGGTTGCTCTTCTTCGCATCCGATCCCGTCACCGTCCCGGTCGAGACCTGGATTGAAGCGGGGATCGGAGGAGGGGATATTCGTTCTTCCGTCTGCTAAAGCCTCGTCGCAGTTTGCGTATGGGGGAAGGGTTGCCGTTGGGGGATGCATTGCCAGTGCCGGTGTGGCCGTCAGAATTCCGAATCCCGTAACGGCTGCCAGTGTGAGGCCTGCTGTCGTCTTTTTCATGTGATTCCCTGCTTTCTGAGTAAAGAAGGGCACCCAGGTCCTGGATGACTCTGAAAGCGTAAGGATCCGGGAAAGCAGCGCGCTTCCCCTAAGTACGAAATTGGGTCCGGCAACACCGAATTAGTTCGTGTAGGCAATGGTTGCCCTTGTACAACAGCTCGGGCACATGAAACCAGCGTAATCAGCGGAATTGTGCCCGTGATGCCGTCAATCTGTCGGGTACCCGGAATCACGATTCCTACGCAGTTTCCCGTCTCCCTGAATGTTGATAGTGCAGATAATGCGACCTTGGAGTACTGCTGGCAGCATTATCTGCACTATGAAACCTGCTGCACCAAGAAACCGGCCAAGCCGGGCCCTCAGGGAAGGATGGTGGTGGTGACCGCGACAATCTGAGGGGTGGCCGGCACGGAGCTGAAACCGAACTTCACCGGAGGATCAACCGGCCGCAGCGGACCCAGATCCGCCCCGTCCCATGCGGCGTCCACACCGGTAAGGGAACGGATGGACCGGACACCGTAGAACTCGCGCCGTCCGCCGCCCGCAGACCCTGCCGTCTGCACACCGGGCACCAGCAGGGCCGCCATCGGACTGATGATCCGCAGCCACCAGGGGGCGACGGCGAGCGGCGCCGGCACGTGCTCCAGCAGCCGGCCCAAAACCGTTACCGGCCCCAGCCGCACGTCCAGCCGCAGCGGCCCGGCGGCCACCCGCAAGGTGCCCGGCGCCAGCTCCGCGTGCACCGGTGCCACCACGGTCCGGTCAAAACGGTAGGTAGCGTTCACGTAGTCCGCCACGGTGTCGGAGGGGGCCAGCAGTGTGCGGAGGCCGGCGTCGTCCTCCACCATCACATCGGTGAACGCGCCCAGCGGGGAATCCTGCCAGTGCCCCACCACAAAACGGGTGCCGGAAGCGGTGCCCAGTCCGGCGATATAGCCGCGGAATCGGTCCATGACGCCCACGGTACCTGCGGGAGAGCGTATTTTCGGGTGAGCGAAAGCATGATCGGCTAAACTTGGCAGGTAAGAGCCCCGCAACTTGCGCTGAGGTAGGCCGTTACGGCAGCACCGGCAAGTTCAGGGGCGTTCTCATGCACGGTAGCGGATCTGCAACCAAGCAGGTTCCCGCCGTAACTAATGGGGGAGGATCCCATGCCAGCTATAGTCATCGTCGGCGCCCAGTGGGGCGACGAAGGTAAAGGTAAGGCCACCGACCTGCTCGGCGGCCGCGTCGACTACGTCGTCAAGCCCAACGGCGGCAACAATGCCGGCCACACCGTCGTCGTCGGCGGTGAAAAATACGAACTTAAGCTGCTGCCTGCGGGCATCCTCAGCCCCAATGCCATTCCCGTGATCGGCAACGGCTGCGTGGTGAACCTCGAAGCTCTCTTCACCGAGATCGACGGCCTGGAATCCCGCGGTGCGGACACCTCCAAGCTGCGCATCTCCGCCAACGCCCACCTGGTGGCGCCGTTCCACCAGGTCATGGACAAGGTCACGGAACGGTTCCTGGGCAAGCGTGCCATCGGCACCACCGGCCGCGGTATCGGCCCGGCCTACATGGACAAGGTGGCCCGTCTGGGCATCCGCGTGCAGGACATCTTTGACGAGTCCATCCTGCGCCAGAAGGTCGAAGGCTCCCTGAAGCAGAAGAACCAGCTGCTGCTGAAGGTCTACAACCGGCGCGACGTCGACGCCGAAGAGATGGTGCAGTACTTCCTCTCCTACGCGGACCGGCTGCGGCCCATGGTCATCGACTCCACGTACGAGCTGAACACCGCCCTGGACGAGGGCAAGGTCATCCTGATGGAGGGCGGCCAGGCCACCTTCCTGGACGTGGACCACGGCACCTACCCGTTTGTGACCTCCTCCAACCCGACCGCCGGCGGCGCGTCCGTGGGCTCGGGCATCGGCCCCACCCGGATCACCCGTTCCGTGGGCATCATCAAGGCGTACACCACCCGTGTGGGCGCCGGACCGTTCCCCACCGAGCTGTTCGATGACATGGGCCTGTACCTGCAGAAGACCGGCGGCGAATTCGGTGTCAACACCGGCCGTCCGCGCCGCTGCGGCTGGTACGACGCCGTGCTGGCCCGCCACGCGTCCCGCGTCAACGGTTTCACGGACTACTTCGTCACCAAGCTGGACGTGCTCACCGGCATCGAAAAGATCCCGGTATGCGTGGCCTACGACGTCGACGGCGTGCGCTTCGACGAAATGCCGATGACGCAGACCGACTTCCACCACGCGAAGCCCATCTTCGAATACTTCGACGGCTGGACCGAGGACATCACCGGCGCCAAGACCCTGGAGGACCTGCCGGAGAACGCCCGCAACTACGTGCTGGCGCTTGAAAAGATGTCCGGCACCCGGTTCTCCGCGATCGGCGTGGGCCCGGACCGGGACCAGACCATTGTGGTTCGGGACCTGATCAACGACTAGGTCCGCACGCTCCGTCCGAAAGCCCCGCAAAGCTGCGGGGCTTTCGCCGTTAACGGGCGGACGGTTAGCCCTGGGCGACTTCCTCGGCGGAACGGCTGAGCACGCAGAATTCGTTGCCCTCCGGATCGGCCAGCACCACCCAGTCCACCTCGGACCCCTGTCCGACGTCGATGCGGGCAGCACCGAGTGAGAGCAGCCGGTCCACTTCCTGGGCCTGCGTGCTGCCGTCGGAGGCGCGCAGGTCCAGGTGCAGCCGGTTCTTGACGGTCTTGCCCTCGGGTACGGGAATGATGTCGATGTCCGGTCCCACCCCGTCCGTTCCAACCAGGGAAATGACGTCGGCGTCGTTGGTTTCCTCGATCCGGTAGCCGAGCGCCTGGGTCCAAAACTCCGCCAGCCGCCGGGGATCGGCTGCGTCGAGGGCTATGGATGAGATGACACTGCTCATGGAGGGGCTCCTGACTTCGTATGATGGGTGGCCCGAAGCTAACAGCACGCAGGAGGCACCGTCAATGGAAACGCCGCTCGCGTCGGACGGGCACATCCGGGCCATGGCAGCCGCTGGGCTAGAGTTTTGGACCATGGACGGAATCAGTGAAGAACTCATTGCCAGCCTGCGGCGTGCCGTCACGGCAGCCCCGGAGGACACGGCGCTGCGGCTGCATCTGGCCCAGCTGCTGCTGGACGGCAACCGGGCCGTGGAAGCACTGGGACAGATCAACACCGTCCTGGGCTCCGAGCCCGCAAGTGCCTCCGCCCTGGCATTGCTCAACCGGGCAGCTGCCGCACTGAGTTCCACCGTGCCCGACGGCGCGGCTTCCGACGGCGCGGCTTCCGACGTCGCTCCCGCCCCCGAAACGCCCGCCCCCGACGCGGGAAGCGATGACCGGCCGGATTTCGACTGGGAGCGGGCGGAATCCGACATCGATTCCACCCTGCCGCCGCCCTTCGTGGAACCCGGGCGGATCAGCATGGGGGAGGACGGCGAGCCGGTCGCCATTACCGAACCCGAGGTGCCGGCCTTGACACTGGCCGACGTCGGCGGTCTTGAGCCGGTCAAGCAGCGGCTCAACGAATCCTTCCTGGTGCCCATGCGGCACGCCGACGTGGCCAAGGCGTTTAGGAAATCCCTGCGTGGCGGACTGCTGCTGTACGGGCCGCCCGGATGCGGCAAAACGTTCCTTGCCCGCGCCGTTGCCGGCGAGCTCGGCGCCGCGTTTATGTCCGTGTCCATTACGGACGTGGTTGACCCGCTGATCGGGCAGACAGAGAAGAACCTCAAAGCCATCTTCGACTCAGCACGTGCACACCAGCCGACCGTCCTGTTTATTGACGAGGTGGACGCCATCGGGCTCAAGCGCAGTTCCATGGTGGGAAGCTCGGTCTGGCTGCGCCAGATGGTCAACCAGCTGCTGCTGGAACTGGACTCCATGTCCGGAGACAATGACGGCCTCTACGTGCTGGCCGCCACCAACCATCCCTGGGACCTGGACGAGGCGCTGATGCGCCCCGGCCGGCTGGACCGCGCGGTGCTGGTGATTCCGCCGGATCCGGCGGCGCGCCGGGCCATCCTGAACCACAACCTCAAGGACCGGCCGCTTGCCGGGATCAACCTGGAGGAGATCGTTGTGCGCACGGACGGTTTCTCCGGCGCCGACCTTGCCCACCTGTGCACCACCGCCGCGGAGAAAGCGATGATGCGCTCCATCGAGGCAAACGAAATCCGGCCCGTCACCATGGAGCACATAAACCTCGCGTTTGCCGAGGTGCGGCCCTCCACCCTGCCGTGGCTCGAATCGGCGGTCAACGTAGTAAAGTTCAGCAACCGGCATGGCAGGTATAACGACCTCGCCGAATACCTGCGGGCGAGGCAGATGCTGTGAGCACCGGCGCTGACCTGGACCGGATGGGCGCCCGGTGGCAGGTCCTGACTGCAGCGGCCCGCCACCGGGATGCGCTGGAACTGATTCAGGCACACCTGGACGCCCACCGTGCGGAGCCGTATGTCTGGACCCTGCTGAGCCAGACGCTGAACAACCTGGGGGAGGGGACGGACGGGGAGTCCGCAGCCCGTGAGGCATTGGAACTGGAGCCGCGCAGCACCTCGGCACTGATCAACCTCTCCCGCGGACTGGCGCTGCAGGGCAGGTTCGCCGAGGCTGAAACGGCCGCCGCGCAGGCCCGGGACCTGGACGACCAGCAGGCCGGAACACACGCGTGGCTGGCGCTGGTGCACCACGAGCAGGGCCGCTACGAGGAGGCGCTGGAAGGCGTGCAGGAAGCCCTCCGCCTGCAGCCCTCGGGGGATAATTTCGCCCTGCTCGCCGAGATCCGGATCAGCATGGGCCAGCATGATCAGGCCCGCCGGGCGCTCGCGGACGGGCTGGCCGCGGACCCGCAGAACCGGCAGCTGCTGCTGCTCAGCGGACGCGTGTCCCACGGTGAAGAGGTGGTGGGGGACCAGGCTGAGCTGCTGAGCGGAATGCTGGCGGCGTCCCCGACGGACCGCGGGCCCCTGGACCAGCTGAAGCAGGAAGTCCTGGCCCGGGGGCGGCATCTGGCCCTGCTGCCCTGGCTGCAGGGAGTCCTCTTTTGTTTCCTGGCGCCGCTGATCACCCAGGTCCCGGCGGGCGGTGCCGCTGCGCTCGCGCTCTGGCTGGGATTGGCGGTGATCCTCCGGGCACGGTTCCTGCTTCGGCGCCTGTCCCGCGCCGTTCCGGCCGGGTTCCTCCGGGACGTGCTGCGGGAATCCCCGGACGCCCGAAAGGGCGTGGCGGCCCTGATCGCTGCGGAGGCATGGGTGCTCGCCGCCGGCTTTGGTGCCGGTCTCGCCGCTGCCGGCGACGGCCTTCGATGGTCCCTGGTTCTGCTGATGGGTGGAACGGTGCTCGTGCTGGCTGCCCGGTATCTGCTGCACCGGGCCGCCTACCGGGCATTGGAGGGTTTCACCGAGGAAGCGGCGCCCGAGTACGCGGCCGCCCGGGACCGGTACGCCGGAGACCGATCGGGCCGGGCCCTCTGGGCTGGTGTCCTGGGAACCCTGCTTGGCCTGCTGGCCCTGCTGCAGCAGACCTACACCGTGTTTGCGGGTGCCGCGAGTGCCTTTGCCGGGGCCTTCGTCCTGGCCGAAGCGGTGCATTTCAGCGTCGTGAAACTCTCGCTGCGCCGCCACCTGAACAGCCGCCACCTAAACCACCGGACTCCGCCGGAAGGTCATCCCGGTGATACGGACCGGCCGGGCAGGCTCGGAAAACCGCCGCCCCGTGTCCTGGTGCTGGGGGTGGCGGTGCTGCTTGTTCCGGCACTGATGCTGGCGGCCGGCACCTGGCTGCTGGCAGCGGGAAGCGTTCCGTAGGCCCGAGGGCCTACCAACGGTTCCGGGCTTCTTCGATCCAGCCGGTCAGCCCGTCCAGCGAATACTCCGTCCCGTCCGGTGTCCGGGCGGTGCCCGCCCAGGTGCCAAAGGCCTGCCAGACCTGCGCCTTGATCACGACGGCGTTGGTTGCCGAGGTGCGCCGGTGGAAGGGCGTCAGCACCGCATCGATCCAGGGCCCGCGCACCCGCCAGGTCGACGCCGGATCGGTGAGGTCGTATTCGAACTCCAGTTCGCCGTCGTAATGGTGCAGCCGGCCGTCCACAATGAGCGCATTTTCCGTCGCCGGGGTGCCGGCGGTCCATTTGCCGCCGAACTGCAGTCCCAGCCGTGTGCCGTCCACGGTGCCCGAACCCACGCCCCAGTTCCACCGGCGGGAGTACGGCCAGCGTCCGCGTCCGCGGTCCAGCACGGCAAAGGAATCCTCGCCGCCCACCGTGTATTCCCGGCCGTCCACCGTGACGCTTCCTGAGACGCGGCGTGCCACGTCCTTCAAGGTGTACTGGTAACGGCGCTCGGACCACGGGACCACCACACCAAGCACATCTCCGTCAGCAGCAGCGAACAGGTCCGCGGAAATCCGTGCGGAGGAGGCGTGCAGATGCGTGCCGCCGTCGGCGTCGTGGAAGCGGAGGGTGGCTCCGCCAAAGGAACCGAACGCGGTCAGCGGCGGAAGCGCATCAGGGACGGAGACATCCGCGAAGGAGGGCAGCAGCTTCAACGGTTCGGCACTGGTTTCCTTCCCGCTTGCGCGCTCCAGCACATAAAACTGCAGGGTCGAGGCGTAGTCCAGGTGTGCGATGGTCATGCCCAGCACCAGGTCCGGCGTCACAATGCCCCAGTATTCCCAGCGTTTGGTCCGCCAGCCGCCGGCCGCCCCGGAGGGAACCACCGGGCGGTGCAGCGCACTGCGGGCAAAGCCCACCGCAGCGGGATTCAGGGCTCCGGCAGGGGAGCCGAGATCAACGGGAGCAGTGATTTCATCCATGCGCCCCAAGTGTAGGGGAGCGTAGGGTGGGAACCGTGCCGGATTGCACCTCAGCGATGGCGTCGCTGCTGCCACGGGTGTCCCTGTCCGGCAGGAAAAGGAGAAAGCACATGGGTATCACCGCCACCGCCGCCGTCCTGCGCGGCACCAACCAGCCGTTCGAACTCACCGAGGTAACCCTGGACGATCCCCGGCCGGACGAGGTGCTGGTCCGTATAGTTGCCAGCGGAGTCTGCGGAACGGATCTGGGTGTGCAGGCCGGTCACATCCCCTTCCCGCTGCCCGGCGTCCTGGGCCATGAAGGGGCCGGCGTGGTGGAAGCAGTCGGTGCCGCGGTGACCTCCGTCAAGCCCGGGGACCACGTACTGCTCACCTTCACCAGCTGCGGCATCTGCCGCAACTGCCGCAGCGGGCACCCGGCGTACTGTGTGGAATTCCTGCCGCGGAACCTGCTGGGAGGAGAACGCGCAGACGGCAGTTCCACCCTCACGGAGGACGGAGCGGAACTGCACGGGCATTTCTTCGCGCAGTCCTCCTTCGCCAACCTGGTACTGGCGGACGAGCGGGGTGTCACCAAGGTTGATCCCACGGCGGACCTGTCCCTGCTGGCACCGCTGGGCTGCGGTATTCAGACCGGTGCCGGTGCGGTGCTGAACGTGCTTAAGCCTGAACCGGGCTCCGTTCTGGCCGTGTTCGGCGCCGGCCCCGTGGGCCTGGCCGCAGTGATGGCCGCTGCCCTGTCACCGGCCACCCGGATTGTGGTGATGGACCTCGTGGATTCCCGGCTCGAGCTGGCAAAGGAACTCGGGGCCACCGATGTGGTGAATTCGGGTACTGCCGATGCCGTGGAAGCCCTGATGGAACTGACCGGCGGTGAAGGGGTGACCCATGCCCTGGAAACCACCGGCAGCGTCCGGGTGGCCGAGACAGCGGCGTCGGTACTGGCACCGTTGGGCAAACTTGGCCTGATCGGTGCCCCCGCAGCCGGAAGCACCATGAGCCTGGACGTGAACTTCATGCTCAACGGCCGGCAGGTGCTCGGTATCACCGAGGGCGATTCCAACCCGCAGCTATTCCTGCCGGCACTGGTGGACCTGGTGCAGCAGGGGCGGTTCCCGCTGGAGAAGATGATCACCGGGTTCTCCTTCAGGGACATCAATGACGCCGCCGCGGCTGCGAAGAGCGGCAGCGTCCTGAAACCTGTGCTTCACTTCGATGACCTCGGCTAGGCTGGGCAGCAAACGTGCTTTAGCAAAGGTGGTTCTCCGGTGAAAGTCAGCGTCGGCCAGTTCAGCCCCTCAGGGGACGTCCGGGAGAATCTGGACGTCATGCGCACCCTCGCTGGGAAAGCCCGGGCGGAGGGCTCGGACCTGATCATTTTTCCCGAGGAATCCATGTTCAGCATCGGGAAAGTCGAAGGTGTGCTGGCCGAAGCCGTCGCCGCGTCCTGGTCGACCTTTGTCCAGCAGCTTTCCCTGCTGGCAGCTGAGCTTGGCATCGCGGTGATTGCCGGCGGGTACGAGTCAAGCGATGAGGAACGGCCCTACAACACCCTGGTCCTGATAGATGCCACCGGCCGGATCGCCGGCACATACCGCAAACTGCACCTGTATGACGCGTTCAGCTATGCCGAATCGGACCGGATCAAGCCCGGCGACGGCGGCGTCATGGTGATGCAGGTAGGGGACCTGCGGGTGGGGGTCATGACCTGCTATGACCTGCGCTTTCCGGAACTCGCCCGCGCGCTCGCGGACCTCGACGCGGACCTGCTGGCCGTCCCGGCCGCGTGGTTCAAGGGCGAACACAAGGTGGAGCATTGGGAAACCCTGCTCAAGGCCCGGGCAATTGAAAACACGCTCTGGGTTGCGGCGGCGGGAACATCAAGCCGGCATACGGTGGGACACTCCGCGATCCTGGACCCCATGGGAGTGCCGCAGGCCAGCCTGGCTGACGAACGGGAGGCAGTGGTGACAGCCGACGTCACCCGACGGCGGATTGACGATGTCCGCCAGTTCCTGCCGGTGCTGAAGAACCGCCGTTTCGCCGAAAACCCGCGGATTGTCGAGGCCCACTAGGCCCTGCAGTAAACAGGAAAAGTTTTTTTCACCGGTGCGTAACCTTTTCGTACCCGCCGGCGATTACCTATTTGTAACGGCCGCGCCGAGGCTTATCCCCCCAACGAGCATCGGTGCGGCCGTTGCACATGCGCTTACAGGCACGGGCACGGTAGCATTTGGACCACCCCGCACCCTACGAGAGTGATCCGCCGTGGCCGCCCCCATTACCGAGCAAACGCTCCGTGATGCGCGCGCCCGGAAACCGGTGGCCCTGCGGGAAATTTACGACGACTTCGCACCGGGCATCCTCGGCTATCTCCGGTCCAAGGGCTGCGAGGATCCGGAAGCGCTGACCCAGGATGTCTTCCTGACCCTGTTTTCCAAGCTGGACACTCTCGACGGCGGCCTCCGCGGCGCCCGCACCTTCGCTTTCTCCGTGGCGCATGCGCGGATGGTGGATGACACCCGCCGGCGCGAGCGTGAACCGGGGATGGCTGCTTTTGACCCGGGTGAGGATACACGGGCCGCGGAATCCGCTGAGGACAGCGTCCTGGGCGGTGCTGCCGGTGTTGCCTACCTGTTGGAGGGACTGCCGCCCCAGCAGAAGGAAGTCCTCCTGCTGCGCGTGGTTGCTGACCTTTCCATCGACGAATCGGCGAAGATCATGGGACGAACGCCGGGAGCGGTAAAGCAGCTTCAACGCCGGGCCCTGGGGACACTGAAGGAGCAACTGGAACGGAAGGAGGAGGCAGCGGATGAGCGGGCAAGCTGACGACGAACTCTATGTCCGCGGCCTCCTGACGGAAGCCGGGATCGAGGAATCCCCCGAGCTGGTTGCTGCCCTTCTGGCTCTGCGCAGCGAGTCGCACGGCAAAGCCCCCGAGACAACAGGGGAGCTGGGCGGACTGCTCGCCGGCACCCCGGTGCCGCTGGCACGCAAGTCCAAGCGCACCCGGGGAATCATCCTCAGCGCGGCCCTGGTAGGTGCCATGGCCGCCGGTGCCACCGGCGTGGCCGCGAACCCCGATTTCCTGATCCGGGCCGATCCGCTTCCCTCTGTCACCTTCACCCCGCAGGACGTCCCCACCGTGGAGAAGGCAGTGCAGGACCCCGAAGCCGAGTCCGCCGCCGAGGTCCAGGTTCCGGCCGCCCCGCTGCCGGAACAAACCGTGCCGCCGGTGGCGGAGGACGCGCCGGCGGACGCTGCCCCGGAGGAAGAGGTGACCGCGCCCGTCCCCGCACCCGCCGCAG
>NZ_JBNHFW010000025.1:0-49727 GCF_059090685.1 Arthrobacter sp. Y3225209 | reverse complement strand
GGCCGCCGTCGTTCCCGACGACGGCGGCCGTCACCGCAACTGCACTGCGCGCCTGACCGGGAACACAAACTGCGCGCCTGACCGGGAACACAAAAAGACCCCGCCCAAAGGACGGGGTCTTTTTGTGTTCTACAGCCGGAGCTGCAAAAGGAAAACTACTTGACGGTGACGGTGGCGCCGGCAGCTTCGAGAGCTTCCTTGGCCTTGTCAGCGGCTTCCTTGTTGGCGCCTTCGAGGACGGCCTTCGGAGCGCTGTCAACCAGGTCCTTGGCTTCCTTCAGACCCAGGGAAGTCAGGGCACGGACTTCCTTGATCACTGCGATCTTCTTGTCGCCGGCAGCTTCGAGGATGACGTCGAATTCGGTCTTCTCTTCAGCAGCGTCAGCAGCGCCGCCGGCGGCGGGGCCTGCAACTGCAACAGCAGCAGCGGTGACGTCGAAGGTCTCTTCGAAGAGCTTCACGAAGTCGGAGAGCTCGATGATGGACAGTTCCTTGAAAGCTTCAATGAGCTCTTCGTTGGTGAGCTTCGCCATGGTGTGGCGTCCTTCCTATAGTTGGTGCACGCAGGCACCGGAGATTGGATGAGAAGAGGTTCTACTCTTCGGTGGCTGCTTCTGCGGCCGGAGCTTCTTCTGCGGCGGC
Source organism: Arthrobacter sp. Y3225209 (assembly GCF_059090685.1). Classification (NCBI taxonomy): domain Bacteria; kingdom Bacillati; phylum Actinomycetota; class Actinomycetes; order Micrococcales; family Micrococcaceae; genus Arthrobacter; species Arthrobacter sp. Y3225209. The sequence continues at coordinate 49,085 of NZ_JBNHFW010000025.1, read as the reverse complement.
CGGAGCCTCTTCCGCAGCGGGGGCAGCGGGAGCGCCGCTTTCCTCTTCGAGCTTCATGCGCAGTGCATCTGCCGTGCGGGCCAGCATGGACATCGGTGCCTTGAGGACACCGGCGACGCGTGCAAGCTGGAACTCACGGGATTCAAGAGCAGCCAGGGCTGCAACACCGGATGCATCCAGGGCGTTGCCCTCGAAAACACCGGTCTTGATGACGAGCTGCGGGTTGGTCTTGGCAAAATCCGTCAGGCTCTTTGCAGCTGCAACTGCGTCACCCTTGATGAAGGCAATTGCAGTAGGTCCGGAAAGCTGGCCATCGAACGCGTCGATGCCGGCTTCCTTGGCTGCAATGCCAGTCAGGGTGTTCTTGACGACCGAGTACTTGGTGTCCTGGCCGAGCGAACGACGCAGCTCCTTGAGCTGTGCAACGGTGAGCCCGCGGTATTCGGTTAGGACAGCAGCGGTCGACTCCTTGAAATCAGTGGTGATTTCCTCGACTGCTGACACCTTTGTTGGCGTTGCCATAACCCTCCTTCCGGGGAAATAGTGCCGGTGGATCGGGTCCCGAACATAAAAAACGCCCCGGGCAGATGCACGGGGCTTCACTCAACGGACGCTAGTCCGGAGTGCAGTTCGTTCACCTGCGCAGGCCGCCCTTTAGGCAAGGGACTTTCGGATGTTTCTCCAACCGGGTTCCACGCGTGGAGGGCTGAAGGTTCAGCCTTACGGTGGGATTGAATGCACATCGACCGACGGTCTTTGGTAGTTCCAGAGTACGGGAGAAACAGGTGAAGGCCAAATCGCCCGCACAGGCCGCCGCCTATCCGGCGGAAAGATCCGCCTGCCACTCCCCCGAGTACCCCACAGCGGCAAAGCCCAGCTGCTCATTGATGGCGAGCATGTAGCGGTTTTCCTCGGCGTTCCAGGTGTAGACCCGGCGGGCTTCGGGAATGATGCTCCGCAGCTTCGCCAGATTGGCTGCCTTGAGCAGCATGCCCAGCCGGTTGCCCCGGTGGGCATCCAGTACCAGGGTGTCATCCTGGAAAACCACGGCCGGGTTGTTGCGGAAGACCTCAAGGACCGTATGGCCAACAAGTTCGCCGGTGGCCCGGTGCCGTACTGCCGTGACCAGCACCTCCGCATCCATCCCCCGGGCCTTAGCCTCCGCCTCCCGGACACGCGCCGCATCCCAGGCCTCCTCCGCAAGCTCCAAGCCGCCCAGCGGAGCGTCCGTGCTCATCTTCTGCCGTAGAAGCGCATAGGCATCCACCAGGTCATCCGGGCAGGCGCCGCGCCAGAACACCAGTTCGTAGCCGGGCCCCGACGCCGCCGCCTCTTCCAGCAGCGCCGTCCCGCCGTCGTCGTTCCCTGTCAGGTCCAGGACGCTGACGCGGTCCACCAGTTCGAGCCGGAAGCCGAGCCCCTCAGCGAAGGCCGCTGCGGCGTCATGCGGGATGAAGGACGCCGTGTTTTCAGAACCGGCGGGTCCGCTGCCCAGATGGTCGGTTTCGGCCATCAGCTTGCTCCGGCCGGCATCGGCAGCCAGATTCGCCGCTGCACGGAACAACTCGGTTCCCACGCCCTGCCGGCGGGCTCCGGGGGCCACCACAACATTGACGGTTCCCGTATGAAGATTATCTGTCAGTGGAAGGTTCAACTGGGCAAGGCCCACAATAGCCGCGTCCGGGCCCGCGCCCATCCGGGCTGCCAGCAGCTCACGCCGCCGGGTCGCCGTGCTGCCCCTGCCGGCCAACTGCGCCTGGGCGGGGGCATGGAAGTCATCATTTCCCCAAAACTCCTGCTGCTGGGCATTGAGCAGTTCCGCTACGGCCAGGAAGTCCGCGGCATCGGGTCCGGCAAGTGCAGCCGGAACCCGGACGGGCGTGATGGAAACATGCGTCATGGATCACATCCTGCCGGACACCGCCCCGGACGCCAAACGGTGCAGCGTCCGAGCCCTGCCCAGCCGGCTACGGCGGGACGGCGGCGCCCGGCATCCGTCCCACCGGGAATGCAAAAAAGCGGCCACAGCGTAAGCTGCGGCCGCTTCCTGCCCAGGGAATCCCCGGAAGTGCTCAGAGACTATGCGTCTGCGAGAACCTTGGTGACGTTGGGGTCAACGCTGATGCTCGGTCCGAAGGTGGTGGACACGGTGGCCTTGGAGATGTAGCGGCCCTTGGCTGCCGACGGCTTCAGGCGAAGAACCTCTTCCAGGGCGGCTGCGTAGTTCTCAGCCAGCTTCTGGGCGTCGAAGGACACCTTGCCAATGATGAAGTGCAGGTTGGAGTGCTTGTCGACGCGGAAGTCGATCTTGCCGCCCTTGATGTCCGAAACAGCCTTGGCGACGTTCGGGGTAACCGTACCGGTCTTCGGGTTCGGCATCAGGTTACGCGGGCCAAGCACGCGGCCCAGGCGGCCGACCTTGCCCATCATGTCCGGGGTAGCCACTGCGGCGTCGAAGTCGGTCCAGCCTGCTGCAACCTTTTCGATCATGTCGTCGGAACCAACGAAGTCGGCGCCGGCAGCGATTGCTGCTTCTGCCTTCTCGCCGGTTGCGAAAACGAGGACGCGGGCCGTCTTGCCGGTGCCGTTGGGCAGGTTGACCGTGCCGCGGACCATCTGGTCAGCCTTGCGGGGGTCAACGCCCAGGCGGAAAGCCACCTCAACGGTTGCGTCGAACTTGGAAGGATTGGTTTCCTTCGCCAGCTCTACAGCCTCGACCGGTGCGTACAGCTTGTCCGCATCGATCTTGGCTGCAGCTGCTTCATATGCTTTGCTGCGCTTTGCCATCTGCTTTTTCTCCTTGTGCAGTTGTGGTCTGTCGGACCGCGCCCGGCCCTGCCACGCGCCGTTCCCCCTCAGGGGTTCCGGCATTTATGTGAAATTGAAGTGCAGGGGGCTTTAGCCCTCTACGGTGATACCCATCGAACGGGCGGTGCCGGCGATGATCTTGGCAGCTGCCTGGACATCGTTGGCGTTGAGGTCTTCCATCTTCATGGTGGCGATCTCTTCGACCTGTGCCTGGGTCAGGTTGGCAACCTTGGCGGTGTGCGGGGTTGCGGAACCCTTGGCAACACCGGCAGCCTTCTTGATCAGCTGTGCGGCCGGAGGAGTCTTCGTGATGAAGGTGAAGGAACGGTCTTCGTAAACGGTGATTTCAACCGGGATAACGTTGCCGCGCTGGGATTCCGTTGCAGCGTTGTACGCCTTGCAGAATTCCATGATGTTGACACCGTGCTGGCCAAGTGCCGGACCGATCGGAGGAGCCGGGTTGGCGGCACCTGCGTTGATCTGCAGCTTGATGAGGCCGGTGACCTTTTTCTTGGGGGCCATGAAAGGGTCCTTCTCTAAATTATGTTCCCGAAGAACAGGAGCGTCCATCCGGGTTGGTGGCCGCCATGGCTTGGTGGCCGGACGCTGCCTGCAGGTTAAAGCGGACCTGCGGACAGCGAAGTCTAAAAGCTACTGGAGCTTGGTGACCTGGCCGAAGCCGAGGGTCACCGGAGTCTCGCGCTCGAAGATGGTCACGAGGACCACCAGCTGCTGGGACTCGGGCTTGATCTCGGAGATCGTGGCCTGCAGGGTCTCGAAGGGGCCTTCGTTGACCGTGACGGGCTCGCCGATTTCGAAATCCACCGCGATGTTCGAGGACTGCTGCGCTGCAGGCTTACCGGCCTCGGCCTTCGGGGAGACGACGGTGTGCTCGAGCATCGAGAACACTTCGTTCAGGCTCAGCGGCGTCGGGTTGTGGGCGTTGCCCACGAAGCCGGTGACACCGGGGGTGTGGCGAACGACGCCCCACGATTCGTCGGTCAGGTTCATCCGGACCAGGACGTAACCGGGGATGCGTACCCGGTTGACGATCTTCCGGGTGGTGTTCTTGATCTCGACGACTTCTTCCATCGGGACCTGGATCTCGAAGATGTCCTCTTCCATATCCAGCGTCTGGATACGGGTCTCAAGGTTGGACTTCACCCGGTTTTCGTAGCCGGCGTAGGAGTGGATGACGTACCAGTCACCCTCCTGGCGGCGCAGCTTGGCCTTGAAGGCAACAACCGGGTCTTCCTCGGGTTCTTCTTCGGCCTCGGGAGTACCGGAAACGTCGGAATCAGCGTCGGCAGCCTCAACGGCGGCGTCTGCTTCGTCTGCCGATGCATCAACAGCAGCGGGCGCCTCGTCGACGTCGGCTGCGGTCATTTCATCCTCGGTATCCAGATCAGCGGCATTGTCATTGACCTGTGATTCGAGTTCTTGCTCGGACACGTAGATTCCTGCTTTCTTCTTCAGAGCACTATCGGTTGTGGCACTAGCTCATGGTCTCCGGTCCCGGGACCCGGGGCGGAACAGCGGCCCTGGGCTAGCTTTCGCCGCCGCCCTCACCGAAGATCCACAGTGCGCCGGCGCCGAAGACGAAATCGAGGGTAATCACGATCAGCATCATCACGACCACAAAGGCGAGGACCACGAGCGTGTACCTGAGCAGTTCCTTGCGGGTGGGGGTAACCACCTTTTTCAGTTCGGCAATCACCTGGCGCAGGAAGAGCGCGATCGCCGCGAAGAAGCCGCGCTTCTTGGGCCCGCTGGAGGGGTGTCCCTTGGAGCTGCTGGCAGCTGTCTCGGTCACCTTCGCCTCACTCATCTGTGTCGGTTCACAGTCGCAGCACACGCTGGGACTGCTGCTTCCATGAAAAGACTGCTGAGCTGCCGGATGACAGTTCTGCGCAGGGCAGACAGGACTCGAACCTGCAACCTGCGGTTTTGGAGACCGCTGCGCTACCAATTGCGCCACTACCCTATGGAGGAAATACACCCTACCGCGACTATTGTATCCGCACCTAACCGGAGAATTATTCCGGTCAAAGGGCACAAGTCAGCGTGGTGACTTCAACACGAAGAACCAGTCTACGCAAACTTTCCGCTTCCGTCGAACCGGGGCCGGTTCCCGCGCCGCAATGGGGATTGCCGGGACGGGATTCCGGGACAAATGACACACGACTGCGCCGGCGGCAGGGAACCGCATAAACTGGGGAACGCCGCCGTCGGCCGCGAGCATGCGGGCACGGGGCAACGTTAGCTGCCGCCACACATCAGACGGGAATCCCATGTCTTCCACCGGCCGTATTTCACAGCGCATCGCATCCATCGCAGAGTCCGCGACTCTCGCCGTTGATGCCAAGGCCAAAGCGCTCAAGGCTGCCGGCCGCCCGGTGATCGGTTTCGGAGCCGGAGAACCCGATTTCCCCACCCCGGACTACATTGTCGACGCCGCCGTGGAGGCTGCCCGCCAGCCGCGCTTCCACCGCTACTCCCCTGCCGGCGGGCTGCCGGAGCTGAAGAAGGCCATAGCGGAGAAAACCCTGCGGGACTCCGGCTACGCCGTGGATCCGGCCCAGGTCCTGGTGACCAATGGCGGCAAGCAGGCGGTGTACGAGGCTTTTGCCACGCTGCTGAACCCCGGCGACGAAGTCCTTGTCCCCACGCCCTACTGGACCACGTACCCGGAAGCCATCCGGCTGGCCGGGGGTGTGCCGGTGGAGGTCTTCGCCGGTCCCGAGCAGGGCTACCTGGTCACCGCGGAGCAGCTCGAAGCGTCCCGGACCGACTCCACCAAGGTCCTGCTGTTTGTCTCCCCCTCCAACCCCACGGGCGCCGTATACCAGCCGGAGCAGGTGGCTGAGATCGGCCGCTGGGCTGCCGCCAACGGCCTGTGGGTCATCACCGACGAAATCTACGAACACCTCACGTACGACGGCGTGCCCTTCACCTCCATCGCCACGGCCGCCCCTGAGCTGGGCGACAAGGTAGTGGTGCTCAACGGCGTCGCCAAGACCTATGCCATGACCGGCTGGCGGGTGGGCTGGATGATCGCGGCTCCGGACGTGATCAAGGCTGCGACCAATCTCCAGTCCCACCTCTCCTCGAACGTCTCCAACGTGTCCCAGATGGCCGCCCTGGCCGCCGTCTCCGGTCCGCTGACCGCCGTGGATGAAATGAAGCAGGCCTTCGACCGCCGCCGCCGGGCGATGGTTGAGGCGCTGAACTCCATTGACGGCGTCGAGTGCCCCATGCCGGAAGGCGCGTTTTACGCCTACGCGGACGTCCGCGGCCTGCTCGGCCGTGAGTTCCCGGGCAAGGAAGGCCCGGTCCGGCCGCAGACCTCCGCCCAGCTGGCAGCCCTGATCCTGGACACCGTTGAGGTGGCAGTGGTCCCGGGTGAAGCCTTCGGCCCGTCAGGCTATCTGCGCCTGTCCTACGCCCTGGGCGACGAGGATCTGGCCACGGGTATGCAGCGCCTGAAGGACTTCCTCGGCCAGGCTGTCCGCTAGGCAGGCCACGCCTGCTCCGGTTCTGCACGCCGTCTGCTCCGGCGGCGGGCAGAACCGGGGTCACATGTCCGGACGCCCGAGACTTAGAGCAGGCCGGCGCTTAGAGCAGGCGGCGGTCCGCAGCCCAGCGCGTGAGTTCGTGCCGTGAGGAAAGCTGCAGTTTGCGCAGCACCGAGGACACGTGGGTTTCCACCGTCTTGACCGAGATAAAGAGCTCCCTGGCCACTTCCTTGTAGCTGTAGCCGCGGGCAATCAGCCGCATGACCTCCAGTTCACGGGCGGAGAGCCGGTCCAGTTCGTCGTCCACCGATGCCACGCTGGCCGTGCCGAAGGCATCGAGCACAAACCCCGCAAGCCGGGGCGAAAAGACCGCATCACCGCCGGCCACCCGGACCACGGCGTCGGAAATCTCGGCACCGGAGATGGTTTTCGTGACATAGCCCCGGGCGCCGGCCCGGATCACCGTCACCACATCTTCGGCTGCGTCGGACACGCTCAGGGCGAGGAACCTGGTTTTCCCCAGCAGTGCTGCGCAGCCGGCCAGTACCTCGGCGCCGCCTCCGCCGTTGCCTCCCGGCAGGTGAACGTCCAGCAGGACGACGGCGGGCTGCTCGCGGGTAATCGCCTCGATGGCGGTTTCCACGCTGTCCGCCTCAGCCACCACGTGGAGCCGGGCATCAAGATCTGCCCGCAGCCCCGAACGGAATATCGCATGGTCGTCCACCACGACGACGCTGATCGGCTGGTGGGAAAGGTCGGTCATGTGTGGCTTGCTCCGTCACTGGATACGCGGATGATCGAAGGGGCTGCCCCGTCCGGCGGGGCGTTGCGGGATGCGGAGGAACCGTTGGCTGCCGGGGCGGTTTTCCTAGCTGCCTGTCCCGCCGAAGCCGGTCTCGCCGCGCTCCGGGCCGCAGGACCGGATGCGGCCGGCGCCTGGTTCTCGGCGCCGCCGTGCAACGGAAGCACCAACCGGACCTCGGTGCCATCTGCGGTACTGCGGATTCCGGCGCTGCCGCCGGCGCGTTCCATCCTGCCGATGATGGACCCGCGGACACCAATCCGGTCTTCGGGGACATCGGCCAGGTCAAAACCGGGACCGCGGTCACGGATAAAGACCTCGAGCTGGTCCGGCCGGCACTCAACATACACCGAAACGGTCCCCCCGGCGTGCTGGGCAGCGTTCAGCATGGCCGCCCTCGCGGCAGAGGACAGCGCCTCACTTCGCTCGTCGAGTTCCGCATCGGAGACCGCTACCAGTTCGATGGGATGGCCGTACGCGTCCTCGATTTCCGCGGCAATCCGGCGCAGGCACTCCACCAGATGGTCTTCCGCCCGTGCCCGGTCCGTGTAGAGCCACTGGCGCAGTTCCCTCTCCTGCGCACGTGCCAGGCGGATGACGTCCTGTTCGGAGCCGGCACGCTTCTGGATCAGGGCGAGGGTCTGCAGGACCGAGTCATGCAGGTGGGCAGCAATTTCGGCCCGCTCCGTTTGCCGGATGCGTCCGGCCCGCTCCGCTTCCAGGTCCCGCCAGTGCTTTACGGCCCACGGTGTGAACACCAGGGCTACACCGGCCAGGACCGCCGCGGAGGCAAGCAGCCCGGCTACCAGCACGTCCCAGCTCACGGAACCGGAAACCACCACCAGCACACCGGCTACCACCAGCAGCAGTCCCGCGGACAGCCGGATGATCCCGGAAGCACGGTCCGCTCCGGCGCTGTTAACCAGGCCGGCCCGGCGGCTCTCATCCAGTTGCGTCCAGGCCAGCACGGCCCCGCCGGCAATGGCTGCCACCGGGACAAAGAGGCCCCAGTTCAGGTCTGCGCCCAGGCGCTGGGCAATAAACACGGCGGCAACCAGCAGGAGCACAATTCCGGCGGCCACCTCGCGCTGGCCCGCCTTGCCCAGTCCGTGGAAAGCGCTGGAGGCCGGCGCGGCAGCCTCACGGGCCTGCCGTTCATAGTTATCCGCAATGCTGAGCGGACCGGCCTGGACCTGCTCCTTCTTTTCCTGCTCTTCCTGGGTGGGAACCATAATCCAGAGCCAGCCGTAAAGCAGGAGCCCGGTCCCGCCGGCAAGGATCATGGCGCCCATGGCTGCACGCGTCAGCTTGACCGGCCAGCCCAGGTGCGCAGCCAACCCGCTGCACACACCGGCCACAATCCGGTCCCGGGGACGCACCAACGGTTCTCTCATGATGCTATCCAAGCACGATCGGAGCGGTGTTCACCGGCTCCTGAGCCAAGATCCGGGTTCCTGACCGGACTCTTCAGGGGTATCTCAGGGTAGTCCCTGATGCGGCGGGGCTCCGACGACGGAAGACTGGATACATGAATCCTTCACCATCATCCGATCCCGGGGCCGAGCGCCCGGACCCTGCCCCGCAGGCACATCCTGCGGCCGGGAGCACCGCTTCCGGCACTCCGGTGTCCCGCGGAGGACACAACGGGTTCTTCGACTGGATCCGTTCACTTGGAATCATCCGCGGCCACGAGCGCTGGTTTGGCGGCGTGGCCTCGGGAATTGCTGCCCGGACCGGACTGGACCCGGTGCTGATCCGCGGATTGTTTATTGTCCTGGGGATCTTCGGTGTCGGGTTCCTCATCTACGGGGTGGGCTGGGCGCTGCTGCCCGAACCGGACGGCCGCATCCATGCCGAGGATGCAATCCGCGGCAACTGGTCCGCCGGCATGACAGGGGCCCTGGTTTTTGCCGTTCTTGGCACAGGCGGTCCCAGCATTTCCTTCCTCGGCATGGACAGCTGGTTCGGAGCCACAGTGTGGACACTGTTCTGGATCGCCGCCGGAATTGGCGCCCTATACTGGGCGTCCACCCCGAAGGGCAAAGCACAGCTGCAGCACTTTATGTCCGGCGCTGCCGGCCGCGGCGGGTCAGGGACCGGGTCCGGGACCGGGTCCGGGTCAGGGACCGGGTCCGCCGATGCACCCGCTGCATCCCCGGCCGGTACTCCCGTGACGCTGGCCAAGACCGGCATGCCTCCCGCCGGGACCAATGCCGGGGCGGCCACGCCGTCCGGTGAAACAGTCCCGCCGTCGGCTGCAGCAACCGGCCCGGCCGCGACGCCGGGGACCTCCGCGGCGCCGTCGGCGTCGGCGACATCCAGGTCATCCGTGCCGTCCAAGCAAAAGGACGGCTCCGGTCCTGCCAAGGTTCCCGGTGCACCCGGCGCCTATCTGGCCGCCCTGTTCGGTGCGGCACTGCTGACCGGCGGGAGCGTGCTGGCGCTGGACTACGTCAATGTCCTGGATCTGGCGGCTCCGCTGTCCGTGGCGTTGGCAGCCACGGCGGCAGTTCTCGGTATCGGCGTCGTGATCCTTGGCTTGGTGGGCCGGCACTCGGGCGGGGTTGGATCTGCCGCCGCGGCTGCCCTCGTTATCGCCTTCCTGGCCCAGCCCGGCATGACCCACTCCAACCTGGCCGTTATGAGCAACGGCGATTGGTCGCCCCGGGATGCAGCCCAGGCATCCGGCGGCTATACCGCCATTGCCGGCAACGGCACGGTGGATCTGCGCGACACGCAGGTGTCGGGAGACTACGAGGTTCCGGTAAGCCTTGCGGCAGGGAACATCAGTGTCCTGGTGCCTGAGGATTCACCGGTCACCGTTCGGTTTTCCACGGTCGCCGGAAACGTGAAAACACATGACGGCACGGACAGCCGGGACTACAGCGGACTGTGGCAGGCCTCCACCGAACACACCCTCAACAACGATGCCGCCGGCGAACGGATCACCATCGATATCCGCAGCGTTGCCGGCAACGTACTTGTCACCACTGAAGAAAGCGATCTGTAGCCATGGAGCAGGACAGTGAAAGGGACTACCTCGGCCGGCAGTACGCCACCGGCGGTTCGGATGCGTCGGCGAACCAGTATCAGTCCCCCAGCCTTCCCGACGACGGCGGTACTGCCGGGGACCCGGCCCCAACCCCTCCGGGCGCGGATACCCGGGCTCCGGCACCCGAAACGGACACCCCAGCGGAAACGGACACAGCAGCGGGGACTGCACCCCGCCAGCTGCAGGTCGGTACCGTGGTCTGGGGCCTGGTACTGGTGACCCTCGCGGTTCTTCTGCTGCTGGCCACCACCGTGAACCTTTCGGTGGATCCGGTGCTGGTTATCCTCGGGGTTGCCCTCGGAGCAGGCTTCGCCCTGTTGGCGGGCGGTTTCCTGGCAGCAATGGCGAAAAACCGCGGCCGCTAGTTACCCCTCCCCACCCCCGCCGCCCCCACCCCGCAGCATGGAACCCGCCCGGTTCCGTTTCCCTATTCCGGCACTGGTTTCCCTATTTCGCCACTATCAGATAAGGCTTGATCCATGGAAAAGTTCTTCTCGGTCCTCCGTTCCTCCCCCGTCAAACGGAGCAAAGGCTGGCTCGGCGGCGTCTGCGCCGGCATCGCAGCGACCTACGGCTGGGATGTCTCGCTGGTCCGGATTGCTGTTCTCCTGAGCTTCCTGCTGCCTTTTGTGGGCATCGGCACCTACGTGGTGGCCTGGCTGCTGCTGCCGAAACAGGACGGAAGCATCCTCCTGCAGCGTCTGGTGAGCCCCTGAACTTAGCGCAGCTCACATCGCTGGCTAGAATCATAGACAGCACCCAACAGCCGCAACCAGATCCAGGGGTATTCACATGAAGATCGGTATTCTCACCAGCGGAGGCGACTGCCCCGGCCTTAATGCGGTGATCCGCGGTGCTGTCCTCAAAGGCATCAAGGAATACGAGGACATTGAGTTTGTCGGATTCCGTGACGGCTGGCGTGGAGTGGTTGATGGCGACATCATGGATCTGCCCCGCTCCAGGGTCCGCGGAATCTCCAAGCAGGGCGGCACCATTCTCGGGACCTCCCGGACCAACCCGTTCGAAGGCCCCAACGGCGGTCCGGAGAATATCAAGGCAACGCTGAAGCGGCTCGGCATCGACGCCGTGATAGCGATCGGCGGCGAGGGCACCCTGGCTGCGGCACAGCGGCTGACCGACGCCGGGCTGCAGATTGTTGGCGTGCCGAAGACGGTGGACAACGATCTCGATGCCACCGACTACACCTTCGGTTTCGATACCGCAGTCGAAATTGCCACCGAGGCCTGCGACCGTCTGCGCACCACCGGCGAATCCCACCACCGCTGCATGGTGGCTGAGGTGATGGGCCGGCACGTGGGCTGGATTGCCCTGCACTCCGGCATGGCTGCCGGGGCCCACGCCATCCTGATTCCCGAACACCCGGTCAGCCTGGACCAGATTGCCCAGTGGGTGAACGAGGCCCATGACCGCGGACGTGCGCCGTTGGTAGTGGTGGCGGAAGGCTTTGTCACCACTGATATGGAATCCCCCCACTCCGAGCGCGGGCTGGACAGTTTCGGCCGGCCCCGTCTGGGCGGTATCGGTGAACTCCTTGCTCCCGAGATTGAGGCGCGGACAGGCATTGAGACCCGGGCCACTGTTCTGGGCCATATCCAGCGCGGCGGTGTTCCCACCGCCTATGACCGGGTTCTTGCCACGCGGCTGGGCATGGCTGCCGTTGACTCGGTGGTGGACGGACTCTGGGGAACCATGGTGTCGCTGCACGGTACGGATATTGTGCATGTCGGTTTTGAGAAGGCGCTGGGCAACCTGAAGACCGTTCCTGAAAGCCGTTACGACGAAGCAGCCATTCTTTTCGGCTAGCCATACGGCCGTTTCGCACCGCAACCAGGCCTTCACAGGCTCTTTCCGGTGCGGACCGGCGTTTGCCTTGGGCTCCCTACCCGGGTGTAGGTTGAAAAAATGAATCTGGACCCGGGAACCATCGCGATCATCCAGCTGGCCTTCTCACGGCATCTGGGCCTTGCCGATGACGCCCTCGCGGCGACCGACGCCGACGAGCGTATCTATAGCGTGCGCGAGCAGTCGGAAACCGTCTGTTTCCTGCGGCTTTTCGGCACGGAGGTTTTCAGCGGCCCCGAATGGGCAGCCGCACGGGCACGGACCAAATCAGCCGTGGAACTGACCCGCCATTCCGGCCTGATGCAGATGTCCATGGAATTCGGCGGCCGGGCACTTGGCGCCGAACAGCTCTTTTTTGCCGACGCCTTCCCTGCACTGGCCCCGCTCGAGGACCTCGCGGTGGCCAATGACCCGGACCTTGCCGTGGCACTGGAGCGGCTGTGCCCGCCGGACGACGTCGCGGAGGCCGGACTCGCCGGCAAGGAAGACGTATTTGTCCTTGTTGACGATTCGGAGGACGATCCCCGGCCCGTCGCCGGGGCCGGCTACAGCATCACCGACGGCATTCTGGCCGACATGAGCGTGCTGACCGCACCCGGCCACCGGCTGCGCGGCCTGGGCAGCTACATCAGCTCCGTAGCCCTTGAGGATGCCATGGCCGGCGGACTCATTCCCCAGTGGCGTGCGCCTCTGGACAATGTCGGCGCGGCCAGGACCGCCATGGGCTCCGGTTTCATCCCGGCCGGCGTCCGTACCTCGGTGTCCCTCTCCGCCTGACGCCGGGCCGGGAACGGGTTCTGCGGCCCGCTTCTTCAGCGGCGGATCAGCCCAGCAGGTCCAGCATTTCCTGGCGTTTGAAGAAGCCCGCAGTTTCGCGGGCCGTGGGGGAACCCGAGTCCGGATCTGCTCCGGCATCGAGCAGGATGCGGAAAATCTCCTGATAGCCCTTGAACACTGCTCCGGCCAGTGGGGTCTGGCCGCGGTCATTGCGGGTATTCACATCTGCACCGCGCTCCACCAACAGTCCGGTAAGTTCCGCATGCCCGTGGTAGGACGCGAGCATAATCAGGGTGTCACCGGAGCCGTTGGTCAGGTTGACCGGCACACCGGCATCCAGATAGCCGCGGATCCCGGCGGTATCTCCGGCCCGCGCGGCATCGAACACCAGCCCGGCGAGCTCAATGATGTCGTTGTCGATCTCTGGACGGGATTCCGGGGTGCTCATTACATCTCCTCTAAAAGGCAGGTTTGTCTATACGTCGTGCCGCTGTGCCGGACACGGCAGCGGCTAGGGGCGGGGCGCCTTCAGGAAACCGGTGGCGCGTCCAACCACGGCTCCGGCGTCGGGGGCCACGATGGGTTCCTGCGCGGCGGCGTACAGTTCGCCGTCGTCGTTCACCACCAGCGTGGCCGCCGGATCAACGGAACGCTTGATCACAGCAAGGCCCACCGGACCCATTTCATAGTGTCCGCCCACCGAGGTGAGTGTTCCCACCGTCCGCTCCCCCAGCATCACGGGGCTGCCGGCCGCCGGCAGCGTGTGCTGGGAGCCGTCCAGCTGCAGGAATACCAGCCTCCGCGGCGGATGGCCGAGGTTATGCACCCGGGCCACGGTTTCCTGGCCCTTGTAGCAGCCCTTGGCCAGGTGCACAGCAGTGCGGATCAGATCCAGCTCGTGCGGAATGGTCTTCTCATCGGTTTCCGCGCCGAGCCGGGGCCGCCAGGCAGCGATGCGCAGCGCCTCGGCCGCCATGGAGCCCGCCAGCGTCCGTCCGGAAGCGGCAATGGCTGCTTCGAATTCACCGCGCGGGATGAGGTATTCGAACCACGGACGCTCAAGGCCCGGGTGGGTTTCCTCCGGCACTGCCGTATAGGCGAATCCGCCGGGGGCGATGTGCGGCCACGGGTCGGTCCAGCACAGGTGCTGCTCCCACTGGGGAACCTCGGTGGTGGTGCCGGCCACTGCCCATTGGTCGGAGACATCGGTGACCTCGACCCGGAGCATGAATTTCATCCGCTGCAGCCACTCCGTCAGGCCCGGCGCTTCGGCGGCCTCCACCAGCAGCCAGGCGGTGGTGCCGTCATCGATGATCCGGGCATCGTAGTCAATCCGGCCCTGCACAGTGAGCAGCAGAAGCTCGGAGCTGACGCCGGGCTGCAGGTTGCCCACCTGCTGGGAGGAGAGGGTGTTCAGCCAGCTGAGCCGGTCCTCGCCGCTGACCGTCACCACGCCGCGGTAGGAAAGATCAACGACGGCGGTGCCGCGGGCCAGGGCGCGCTGTTCGCGCAGCGGGTCGCCGTAGTGGGCCGCTGTTCCGGCGTCGAGTCCGCCGGCTTCAACGGCGCCGTGGCGGGAAAGCAGGGGGCTGGAGTACGTCATAAAGGGTGCAACGTCCTTTCCATGCCGGCCTATTCCGGGAAAGGTCTAGGCCGTCTTCTTCAGGATGGCCGAAGCGTGGGCCTTGAGTGTTTCACCGGAGGAGGCCACGTCCCAGCGCCAGTAGAGATCGCCGTTGACCAGCCCGTAGATCCGGGTGGCAGCGGTGTATTCCTTGGAGTTGACGCCGCGCATCACCAGATCAGTGGCCAGCTGGATCTGCGGGCCCTTGATGGAGCCGTAATAGAGTTCGGAGATACCGCCGGGGTGCACGATGGTGGCGGTGATGTCGAAGCCGCCGGCATCGTTGCGCAGCTCTTCGACCTCGTCAGCACTGCGCAGGGCCGGCACAATGTCCGCGGGAACCAGCCCGGGCCCGCCGTCGGCGTCGTTCAGGGGCCGGTCCAGGGCCCAGAATCCGGTCTCCACGGCGAGCGGGCGCAGCACTGTGCCCTGTTCATCGGTGAGCCAGCTTTCGGCCGTGTACTGCAGGTACGGCAGGCCGTTCTGGGTGAAGGTGACCTTCTGGGTGAAGTGCTCCGAGTCGGCTTCGCCTTCACCCAGCCGGCCGGAACCTTCCCAGGTGCCGATCAGCCAGGACAGGGGAACCAGTTCGGGGGTCAGATCTGTGGGGATCTCCATGGGCATGGCGCAACCTGTCCTTCGGTATTGCGGGCGGGGGCCGGTACTACGCAGTTCCTACGCGTGACAGGGAGTTACTTCTGGCCCTTGTACAGGCGGGAGACAACCAGTGCAGCGAAGGCAGCCATACCAAGGCCGGTGACACCCAGCAGGGCGATGAAGAAGATTTCGAGTGCAAGCATGGCTACATCCTAACGCGCGGGAGGAACAGTTTCCTTCCTGCCATTCGATCACGGCAGGCATCCCCGGGCAAAAACCGGACCCGGGTTGACGGGGTATGTCAGGAGAGCAGGAGGCTGCCCAGAAAATACACTACTGATCCCAGCACGAGCACCGGCGCCAGGCCCAGGGCCAGCTGCCCGGCCGCGTTGGTCTGCCCGTCGCGTGACAGGACCAGGCGGCGGAAGGCCATCACCACGGCGGCGACCACCAGGCCGGAGAACGCAGCTACCGGCCACGCCACGCCGGAAACCACCAGTGCTGCCAGCGCCGCAGTCAGCGCTCCGGCCACCACGCCCAGGGGTGCAGCCATCCGGTCCGGGACGGGTATCAGGGACACGGCCACTGCGGCCAGTGCGGCGCTGCCGGTGACGGTGAGCAGGGCAGGATTACCTGCGGTTCCAGCCAGCCGGTCCGCTGCGACCCAGCCGGAGGCCAGGGCGGTTACCAGGACACCGGACATGATGCCGACGATTGATTCCAGACGGTGCGCCTGTCCGGTGCCGCGGAGGAGCTGGATAAGGAAAACAGCCCCCACCCCCACGGCCACGGCTGCCGGCAGCCAGGTGAGCATGGCGGCGGCGGGCGCGAAGTATGCCCCGGCCACGGCGCCGGCCCCGACCAGGGCCAGCACAGCGCCCTGGGTCTTGCGCGCCGGTACGCCGATCAGATGCGGCCAGCAGATTCCCGTGAGGGCCGCGGCCAGCCCGCAGAAGACCGCCACCACCGGCACGGACAGGTAGGAAGCACCCACGATACCGATAATGGCGAGCGCCGCCGGCACCGCTAAGCTCCATAGTTTCACCCTAGTTATCCTGCCTTATTACGGAGCACAGGTGAAAAGCGACAGGCCCGCGAACACCCGATGGGTATACTTTCGATCACTTCCTGCCACGCGGATCGGCGAAGATTGTGCCCAATGATGTGCGCCCAACATTCGGAGGACCTATGTCGCACATTTTGCTCCTGACCAACAGTTCCGGTTCGTCAGTGAACGTCCTGCCTGCCCTGGAACTCCTGAACCATAAGGTGCACGTTGTTCCCGCCGAGCCCACGGCCCTGCTGGACACCGACCCCTGCGACGTCATCCTGGTGGATGCCCGCCGGGACCTGGTGGGGGCCCGTTCGCTGACCCAGCTGCTCAAGGCTACCGGCCTGGGCACACCGCTCATCCTGATTCTGACCGAGGGCGGGATGGCCGCCGTCGCGCCGAACTGGCTCTCCGACGACGTCATCCTGGACACCGCCGGCCCGGCCGAGCTTGAAGCCCGGCTCCGCCTCGCCTCGGCCCGCACCCGTTCGGAGGCAGAGGAAGCCTCCTCCGAAATCCACGCCTCCGGCGTCGTTATTGACGAGGCAAGCTACACCGCCCGGGTCAGCGGGACCGCCCTGAACCTGACGTACAAGGAATTTGAACTCCTTAAGTACCTGGCACAGCATCCCGGCCGCGTGTTTACCCGCGACCAGCTGCTCCACGAGGTGTGGGGGTACGACTACTACGGGGGTACCCGGACGGTGGATGTCCACGTGCGGAGGCTGCGGGCCAAGCTCGGCCCGGACCACGAAACCCTCATCGGCACGGTCCGCAACGTCGGGTACCGCTTCACCCGCTCCCGTGCGGAAACCGCTGCCTCTGCCAGCCAGGATGCGTGATCCTGCGGGCTCCGGCCCGCGCCCGCAGGCTGCTCCCGCGCTAGGCTTTCGACATGAGTGAAGAACAGCAGACAGCCTGGCCGGTACTTGAAACCCGCGGCACCCCCGAACCCGGGGCGCTGGCAGACATCCTGGAGCTGGCGTCCGCAGCACAGGACTCGGATGGCAATCCGCCCCTGTCCGAGCAGACTCTCGTTGACCTGCGCTCCGCGGATGCCGATCCCGGCGCACTGGCCGTATTCACCACCTACGCCGACGACGGCGGTTCGGACACCGGCAGCGGCCGCTGGCTGGCCGGCGTCGCCGTCCTTGTTTCCGATACACCGGGCGGCCCGGGCGTGCTGGAAATGGTGGTGCACCCGAACTACCGCAACCAGGGGGTGGGCACGGCACTGGCAACAGCCGTGCAGGGCGCGGCCGATGCCCGGCCCGCTGCCTGGTCACACGGAAACCATGAGGCAGCTGTGGAACTCGCTGCCCGGTTCGGATACCGGCCGGTGCGCGATCTGTGGAAGATGCGCCTGAGCCGCTCGGCGCTGCAGGAATCGCTGCCGGAGCCCGTGCTTCCCGAGGGCGTCACACTGCGTGCCTTTGTGCCCGGCCAGGACGAGCAGGCGTGGCTTGCGGTCAACGCCGCCGCCTTCGCGCATCACCCTGAGCAGGGCGGCATGAGCCTGTCGGACCTGCAGGCCCGCATGCAGGAGGACTGGTTCGATCCGGCCGGTTTCCTTCTGGCCGTGGACGGCGACGGCGGAATCCTGGGTTTCCACTGGACGAAGGTGCACCCGGGCACCGCCGGACACCCGGCCATCGGCGAGGTGTACGTGGTGGGGGTGAGTCCCCGCGCCCAGGGCATGGGATTGGGCAAGGCACTGACCATCGCCGGAATCGAGCACCTGCACCGGGCCGGACTTGATGCCGTGATGCTGTATGTGGACGCGGACAACACAGCCGCCGTGGCCCTGTACCAGCGGCTTGGATTTGTGCGTTGGGACCAGGACGTGATGTACGCCCCCGCCTAGCGCGCCCGCAGCTTGTAATGTTGTTGAAGCAGGGCCCGGCAGGGTTATCCGCGCCGTCGGCCCTGCCCCGCCGCCAGTACCTCAGGGAGACACTATGGATTTCGATACCGCCGCCGAGCCCCGTTCGACCTTTGGGTCTGCCGAGGCCATGTCGGCGCCGCGGGCTACCCAGGACCGCATCGACATCCCGGACTTTGGCCCTGCCCTGCTGCCCAGCGGGGACATCTCGCCGGAGCGGTTCCTGGACCGGGAAATCAGCTGGCTGCATTTCAACGCCCGCGTCCTGGAACTGGCGGAGGATCCGGAGCTGTACCTGCTGGAGCGGGTGAACTTCCTGTCCATCTTCGCCTCGAACCTGGACGAGTTCTTTATGGTCCGCGTTGCCGGCCTCAAGCGCCGCATCGCCACCGGACTCGCGGTCCCCTCCGCGGCCGGGATGAGCCCCATCGAACAGCTGGAGGAAATCGTCGCAGCCGGGTACCGGCTGCAGCAGCGCCACGCCGACGTTTTTGCCCGGCAGATCCGCCCCGCCCTGGCCGAGGAACAGATTTACCTGCTCAGCTGGGATGAACTGGATGAGGCCGCCAAGGCGAACCTGCACAAACAGTTCGCCGCCAAGGTCTTCCCCATTCTGACTCCCCTGGCCGTGGACCCGGCCCACCCCTTCCCCTACATTTCCGGCCTCTCCCTGAACCTGGCAGTGGTGGTCCGCAACCCGGTCAGCGGCAAGGAGTTCTTTGCCAGGGTCAAGGTCCCGGACCAGCTGCCGCGGCTCATCTCGGTCGACGGCCCGCGCGCGGGCAACGTGGCAGGGCGCACCGCCCGCTTCATTACGCTCGAAGACATCATCGCCCAGCACCTGGACCAGCTGTTCCCCGGCATGGACGTCATTGAGCACTACACCTTCCGCGTCACCCGCAACGAAGACCTCGAGGTGGAAGAGGACGACGCCGAGAACCTCCTGCAGGCGTTGGAGAAGGAACTGCTGCGCCGCCGGTTCGGTCCGCCCGTGCGCCTCGAAGTCACCCCGGACATCAACCCGAACATCCGCGAACTGCTCGAGCGCGAGCTGGGCGTGGAATCGGACGAGGTGTACGTCCTGCCGGCGCCCCTGGATCTGCGCGGCCTCTCCGGCATCAGCCGGATTGACCGGACGGACCTGCACTACCCCAAGCAGGTCCCGCACACCAACCGGCACCTGAAGGAGTCCGAGACCTCCAAGCCGGCCAACGTGTTCGCCGCGATGCGCCGCCGGGACATCCTGCTGCACCACCCGTACGATTCCTTCTCCACCTCGGTGCAGGCCTTCCTGGAGCAGGCTGCGGCCGATCCGCGTGTGCAGGCCATCAAACAGACCCTGTACCGCACCTCCGGCGACTCCCCCATTGTGGACGCCCTGATTGATGCCGCCGAGGCCGGCAAACAGGTCCTGGCACTGGTGGAAATCAAGGCGCGCTTCGACGAACAGGCGAACATCTCCTGGGCACGCAAGCTGGAGCAGGCCGGGGTGCACGTGGTGTACGGCATCGTGGGCCTCAAAACGCACTGCAAGCTCTCCCTGGTGGTCCGGCAGGAGGTGGACGGCCTGCGGCGCTACTGCCACATCGGTACCGGCAACTACCACCCCCGTACGGCCCGCTACTACGAGGACCTGGGACTGCTCACCGCCAACGAACAGGTGGGCGAGGACCTCACCAAACTGTTCAACCAGCTCTCCGGATACGCTCCGAAGTCCACCTTCAAGCGCCTGCTCGTTGCTCCGCGCTCGGTCCGCTCGGGCCTGATCGACCGGATTGAACGGGAAATCGCGAACAAAAAGGCCGGCCTCAACGCCCGGGTCATCATCAAGGTCAACTCCATGGTGGACGAAGCGATCATCGACTCGCTCTACCGGGCATCGCAGGCCGGAGTGCAGGTGGACGTGATTGTCCGTGGCATCTGCTCGGTACGGCCCGGCGTGCCGGGTCTGAGCGAAAACATCACAGTGCGCTCGATCCTGGGCCGTTTCCTTGAACACTCCCGGGTGTTCGCCTTCGCCAACGGCGGCGACCCGGTGGTGTTCATCGGTTCCGCTGACATGATGCACCGCAACCTTGACCGCAGGGTTGAGGCACTGGTCCAGCTGGCGTCCAAGGAGGATGTTGCGGATCTGGTGGCACTGATGGACCGGTACATGGATCCCGGCACCGCCAGCTGGCATCTGGACCCGGAGGGCATCTGGACCCGCTACCACAAGGACGCGGAAGGCAACCCGCTGCAGGATGTGCAGTCCTGGCTGCTCGCGTCGCGGTCCCGCCAGCGCTCGGTGGCCCGCCGCTGATGGAAGCAACCGAACCCGGGACCGTGTCCGCGGCGCAGGAGGACATCCCACTCAAGGTGGTGGCAGCGGGCGCCCTGTGCTGGCGTGTGCGGGACGGAAAGCTGCAGGTCCTGATGATCCACCGTCCCCGCTATGACGACTGGTCCTGGCCCAAGGGCAAGCTTGACGCCGGTGAAACCACCCCGGAATGCGCCGTGCGGGAAGTCCGCGAAGAGGTAGGCATCAACATCACCCTGGGCATTCCGCTGCCGGCGACCGTGTACCCGGTGGCCTCCGGGATGAAGATCGTGCATTACTGGGCCTCACGGGTTGACTCAGACAAGCCCACCCCGGACGGCAGGGAGGTGGACGGGGTCCGCTGGTGCAGCCCGGAGGAAGCCGGGGAGTCGCTGACCAACCCCACGGACCGGCTGCCGCTGCAGGAACTGGTGCTCGCCTACGACGAGCAGCGCCTGCACAGCTGGCCGCTGATCATCGTCCGGCATGCCAAGGCCAAACCGCGTTCCTCCTGGACCCGTGCTGAGGGAGAACGTCCGCTGGTGGCCAGCGGGCTGCGGCAGGCACTGGCCGTCTCCCGCCTGCTGGTGGCCTGGCGGCCCAAACGCGTGGTGTCCAGCCCGTGGCTCCGCTGTGTGCAGACCGTGCGGCCCTATGTAAAAGCGCAGGGGACCAAGTTCAAGACCGTTGACGCGCTGACCGAACACAACGCACGGCGCAAGCCGGGCAAGGCCCGGAGCGCCATTGAAGCGCTGTTCGACAAGGCCAAGCCGGTGGCGGTGTGCACGCACCGCCCCGTGCTGCCGCTGGTCTTTGACACCCTGGCCGCGCACATGCCCGCGGACATGGCCTCCGGGCTTCCGGACAAGGACCCCTACCTTGCCCCCGGCGAGGCCGTGATCTGCCAGGTCAGCCACGCCGATGAAGGCCGGATTCTTTCCCTGGAAAAGTACCGGGCGTTCGACGACTGAGAGGCCGGGGCCGGGCGCCCGCGGATGCCCCGTTGTTACGCTGTCCCCTGGTGAAGGGGGAAAGCTTATGACGGGTACAACAGAGGACGGCAGGACTGCGTCAACGGTCCGATCAGGCCCTGCCTATACCTGGTATCTGGCCTATACCTGGTATCTGGCATCCGTCGCAGTGACGATTGCCACCGCCGGTATCGGCGCCTGGCTCTACCCGGGGCTGCCTCAGTCCCTGCCGGTGCACTGGAACGGTGCCGGGCAGGCGGACAGTTTCGCAGAGAAGTCCCTGCTGTCCGTTTTTGCGGTGCCGCTGATAGCCCTCGGATTGATCCTGTTCCTGCTGGGCACTGCCGCGCTCGCCCCGCGGCTGGCACAGTGGTCCGGGCAGGTGCGCGATGATGCGGCAGCGCATGCCGCCAATCTGCGGGCAACCCGGTTCTTTTTGGGCGGCACCACCTTCGCGCTCAGCCTGCTGCTCGCCTGGCTGGCGCTGCGGGGCTGGCTCCTTCCGCCGGACGGCTCCACGGCCGAATTCCTCCTTCCCACCGTGGCGTTTTTGCTCGCCATGGCGGGCCTGGGTCTCGCAGCACTGCGCCGGTACCGCCGGGACGTTGCCGCGGCAGGCCGGCCGGTTGACGGAACGGTTGACGGAACGGCGGCCGGGGCAGCCGCCGCCGGAGAACCCGCGGACGGGGATCCCGTGTACGACAGCAGCAATTACCGCGCCGGCATCTACACCAACCGCGCTGATCCCCGGGTCCTGGTCCCGAAGCGGATAGGCGTGGGCGTGACACTGAATGCCGGCCGTCCCGCCGGGCTGGCTTTCTATCTGGCGATCGCCCTGATCAGCGTGGCAGGCCTTGTGGCCGGCATCGCTTTCCCCCTGTTTGCGGGCTGACCTGTTCTAGACTGGCCGAGTGAGCATTCCTACCCCGTATGAAGACCTGCTGCGTGATGTCATGGCCAACGGCACGCAGAAGTCCGACCGCACCGGTACCGGCACGCGCAGCGTGTTCGGCCGCCAAATGCGCTTTGATCTCAGCGAGTCCTTTCCGCTGATCACCACCAAGCGTGTGCACTTCAAGTCAGTGGCCCTGGAGCTGCTCTGGTTCCTGCGCGGTGACTCCAACGTCCGCTGGCTGCAGGAACGCGGCGTCAGTATCTGGGACGAATGGGCGGACGACGACGGCGAACTGGGACCGGTCTATGGTGTCCAGTGGCGCTCCTGGCCGACCCCCGACGGCGGGCACATTGACCAGATCGAGAAGCTGGTGGAGGGGATCCGGAAGAACCCTGATTCCCGCCGGCACATCGTCACTGCCTGGAACCCGGCAGAGGTGGAGAACATGGCCCTGCCGCCGTGCCACGCGATGTTCCAGTTCTACGTTGCTGACGGCCGGCTCTCCTGCCAGCTCTACCAGCGCTCCGCAGACACTTTCCTGGGCGTGCCCTTCAACATCGCTTCCTATGCCCTGCTGACCCTCATGGTCGCCCAGCAGACGGGTCTTGAACCCGGCGAGTTCATTTGGAGCGGCGGCGATGTGCACATCTATGACAACCACGTCGACCAGGTCCGGGAACAGCTGAGCCGGGAACCCTTCCCCTACCCCAAGCTGCACATCCGCCGGACCCCGGAGAGCATCTTCGATTACGCCCTGGAGGACTTCGAGGTCCTCGATTACCGGCACCACCCCGGTATCAAAGCACCCATTGCCGTCTGAAAGGACGTTTATGACTGAGTTCCCCGGCACCGCAACGCCAGAGACCGCTGCAGCCCCGGCCGGTTCCACGCTCTACTACCCCGTCGGCGGCGGCACCGATGCCCGGGGCGCGGACCTGCACCAGGTCCTCCGGGCCCGCGGCAGTGCTCCCGGCAACGGACCGGTTATTGGCCTGGTGTGGGCGCAGACAGCCGACGGTGTGATCGGGCGGGACGGCGGGATGCCCTGGCACCTGCCTGAAGATATGGCGCACTTCAAGAAGACCACTGCCGGCCACCCCGTCATCATGGGCCGGCGCACGTGGGAATCCTTCCCGGCCGCGTACCGTCCGCTGCCCGGGCGGACCAACATCATCGTCTCCTCCCACTCCGGCCTGGCGGATACCGCCGAAAACACCGTCGTGGTCCGCTCGCTGCAGGAGGGGCTCGAGGTTGCCCGGACCAGCCCCGGCAGTGAGGAAATCTGGATCATCGGAGGCGCCCAGCTGTATGAGGCAGCGGTCCCGGTGGCGCATACGGCGGTGGTAACCGTGATTGACACCGCTGCCGAAGGCGACACCTATGCCCCGCATCTCGGCGCAGACTGGACCTTCGCAGGTGTCAGCCCGGCTGCCGGCTGGTACACGGCTGCAAACGGCACCAACTACCGGATTGCGTTGTGGACCCGCGACCCGGCCAGGAGTGACGT
Source organism: Arthrobacter sp. Y3225209 (assembly GCF_059090685.1). Lineage (NCBI taxonomy): Bacteria > Bacillati > Actinomycetota > Actinomycetes > Micrococcales > Micrococcaceae > Arthrobacter > Arthrobacter sp. Y3225209. The sequence continues at coordinate 25,442 of NZ_JBNHFW010000025.1, read as the reverse complement.
AACCGACCACGACGCCGGGGCACCGCTGACCTAAACTGGAACGCATGACTTCTTCCTCCGTTCCCACTGCAGGCTTCGTCGGCTGGCGCGGCATGGTTGGCTCCGTCCTGATGCAGCGCATGCAGGACGAGGGCGACTTTGACCTGATCAACCCGGTGTTCTTCTCCACCTCCAACGCCGGAGGTGCCGCCCCGTCCTTCGCTGCCGGCGCGGGACCGCTGCAGGACGCCTACGACGTCGATGCACTGGCAAAGCTGCCCATCATCGTCACGGCGCAGGGCGGGGATTACACCGCCGAGGTGTTCCCGAAGCTGCGTGCAGCCGGCTGGGACGGGATCTGGATCGATGCCGCCTCGACACTGCGGATGGAAGACGACGCCATCATCGTGCTGGATCCGGTCAACCGCGACGTGATTGACGCAGGGCTGGCCCGGGGCGTGAAGAACTTCGTGGGCGGCAACTGCACGGTTTCCTGCATGCTGATGGGCCTGGGCGGACTGTTCCGCAACGGCCTGGTGGAGTGGGGCACGTCCATGACCTATCAGGCGGCCTCCGGCGGTGGTGCCCGTCACATGCGGGAGCTGCTGAACCAGTTCGGTGCGCTCAACGGTGCCGTGGCCTCGGAACTGGCGGACCCGGCGTCGGCCATCCTGGAGATTGACCGTGCCGTCCTGGCCCAGCAAAAGAACCCGGAGATGGATTCGTCCCGCTTCGGCGTGCCGCTGGCCGGCTCCGTCATTCCCTGGATTGATGCGGACCTGGGCAACGGTATGTCCAAGGAGGAATGGAAGGGCGGGGCTGAGACCAACAAGATCCTCGGCCGCGATTCCTCCGGACGTATTCCGTTCGACGGGCTGTGCGTGCGCATCGGTGCCATGCGGTCCCACTCCCAGGCCCTGACGCTGAAGCTGACGGAGGACCTGTCCGTGGAGGAGATCGAAAAGATCATCGACGCTGACAACGAGTGGGCCACGGTAGTGCCCAACACGAAGGAAGCCACCATGGCCGGGCTGACGCCGGTGGCCGTGACGGGAACGCTGCAGATCCCGGTGGGACGCATCCGCAAGCTGGAAATGGGTCCGGAGTACATCAGCGCCTTCACCATTGGTGATCAGCTGCTGTGGGGCGCTGCCGAACCGCTGCGCCGGATGCTGCGCATCGCCACCGGAAACCTGTAGGCGCCCGACCGCCGCCTGCGCCCTGCCACCGCAGCGCGCAGGCGTGCCGTGCCTAGAGTGAGCAGTTCACCAGAACCGGTTCAGGATGCAGCCGGATACCAAAGGACTTCTCCACGCCGTCGGCCACGGCCCGGGCAACGGCCAGCAGGTCCCCCGCGGAGGCTGTGCCCCGGTTGGTGACGGCCAGTGTGTGCTTGGTGGACAGTGAGGCGCGTCCTCCGGTGCCGTCTTCCGGTGCCAGGCCAAAGCCTTTCCGGAAACCGGCGTGGCTGATCAGCCAGGCCGCGCTGAGCTTCACCCGGCCGGGTTCCTCCACCGGGTACCGCGGCGCGTCCACAGGCAGCCGGTCAGCCGTTTCCGCGTCGACAATCGGGTTGGTGAAGAAGGACCCGGTGCTGTAGGTATCCGGGTCGGAGGCATCCAGCACCATACCCTTGCCCGCCCGCAGCCGCAGCACCTCCCGTCGCACGTCCACGGCGTCGGCGGATTCACCTATTCCGACGCCCAGTGCCCGGGCCAGCTCGGCGTACCGCACCGGAGCGCTGGTGTGGCCTTCGGTCAGGACAAACTCCACACTGAGCACCACATAGCGCGGCGAGCCGTTGACGGTGCTGCGCTTGAGCAGCGAGTCCCGGTACCCGAACTCCAGTGCGGCGTTGCTGAACTCCACCACGGTGCGTTCGGTCCGGTCCCAGGCACGCACCAATCGGATGGACTGGGACACATCGGCGCCGTAGGCACCCACGTTCTGCACCGGCGTCGCGCCGGCGAGCCCGGGAATTCCGGAAAGAGCCTCGAGACCGGAGTAGCCCTCAGCCAGGGTGTACGCCACCAGTTCGTCCCACGGCTGTCCGGCTTCGGCCCGCAGGACGGCCTGGCCGCCGCCGGTGCGGGTGATCTGCAGGCCGCGGGTGGCAATACGGATCACGGCGCCGTCGAAGCCCTCATCAGCGATCAGCAGGTTGGAGCCGCCGCCGATGATCAGCAGGGGCTCGCGGGCCTCGTCCGCAGCGCGGATGGCGATGATCAGTTCGTCTTCGGTCTCCGCTTCGAGGTAGCGGCTGGCGGGTCCGCCCACACGGGCGGTCGTCAGGGACGCCAGCGGCATCCGGGTCAGTGCAGTCACCAGATCCGCACCACTGCCTGGGCCTTGACCAGCACTTTCTGGCCGTTGAAGGTCACCGTCAGGTCTACCCGGGCGGTGGAATTGTCCAGGTCAACGGCACCAATGACGCCGGTGACGTTCACTACGGCACCGGGGGCACCGTCCGTGTCCTCCACCGTAACGGGCCGCGTGAAGCGGGTCTGGTAATCAATCACGGCTCCCGGATCGCCGATCCAGTCACTGACCATCTGCACGGCGGCACCCATGGTGAACATGCCGTGGGCGATCACGCCGGGCAGCTCCACCTGGCGGGCAAACCGCTCATTCCAGTGAATGGGGTTGAAGTCACCGGACGCACCGGCGTAGCGGACAAGATCGGCGCGGGAAATCTCCAGCACTGCCGATCCGATTTCGGTGCCGGTGGAAAGCTCACTCAAGGCAATCGACATGTGGGTTACTTGCCCTCTCCGCGGACGAGGATGGATGAAAGGGTCGTGGCGACGCGTTCCCCGTCAGGTGTGGAAATCTCGGCACGGGTGCTGATCAGGGCGCCGTCGCCCATCGCCCGGACCGAATCGACGTGCAACTCTGCCACCAGTTCGTCTCCGGCCACGATGGGACGGTGGTGGGTGAACCGCTGGTCGGCATGCACCACGCGGGAGAAGTCGATGCCCGCGTCGGGATCGGCCACCAGCCGGGCGTCTGCCCGCTGGGCCACAATGACGGCGAAGGTAGGCGGTGCCACGACGTCGGTGTACCCCAGTTCACGGGCACGGGCGACGTCGAAGTGCGCGGGATTGGTGGCTTTGACGGCAGCGGCGAACTCACGGATCTTCTCGCGGCCCACCTGGTATACCTCCCCTGCCGGGTAGGTGCGGCCCTGCAGGTCCGGGTTGATGCTCATTTGGTTCCCTTGATTCGGCGGCGGGCGTCCCTGGCCCGCACCACCATACCGCTCAGGTGCGTGCTCAGTCCCACAACTATCAACGGCAGGGCGATGTACATCATCACCTGGTTGTCCATGACGGCGCCCAGCAGCACCAGGAGCACCCCGGCACCGCTGATCGCCAGCGCGCTTACTACCAGTTTCCGATACAGGGGCGAGCCGGTTTCCCAGGGGGTATTTAGCATGTCTTCAGAATACAGGGACGGGCGCCGCGGGCCGGAACGGGGCACCGGCTCCTGAGGCAGCCCCGCCCGGCGTCCGGCAGTGCGGCCCTGACGCAGGCCGCCCTGTTTTGCTTCCTGCCGGCTAAAACAGTGCCGTCTGCAACGCGGGCATGCGGGTGCGGTAGGCGCCCGTCTCCAGACGCCGGCCCTTCAGCCGGGACAGGTCCGCTGCGAAGAACCCGCTTTCGCCGTCCACCCGGACCAGCGCCGTGGACCCCAGGACCGCTTCAATGATCATGCCGTGCTCCCCGACGCCGGGATCGGTGGGATAGGGCTCGCAGGGCGTCTCCAGCACGGTGGCGAACTGTGCAGGCGGCACCCACTGCTCCTCCACGGCGGAGAACCCGTCCATTCCGGTGCTGTCGAGCGCCGCGCGCGCTGATTCGGAGGCCTCTGCATTGACGGCTTCCAGCGCGGCGACCGCCAGCGGCCGGGTCAGGGCTGCGGTTTTGGCGCCTGCACGGACGGCTTGGGGAAGCCCGGCCAGCGAGGTGACAGTGTCTTCGAGCACCCGCACGGTCAGTCCGTTAGCGGCGCGGGCCACATAGGACGCACGGACGGCGCCCTGCTCAATGAGGCGCAGCTGCTTGCGCGGGTTCGCGGCTGTACCAACCTTCGTGGCCCCGTCAGCGAAAGTGGCCACATAAAGCCAGTGCGGCTGGTCGAGATAGCGGCGCAGTGGTTCAGGCAAGGTGGGCGAGCGGTGGCTGTTGTGGATGCCGCGGACCTCGTCGCGCGCAAAGCAGGGACCGCACTGGTAACCGCGCCCGGCCGCTGCCTGTGCCGGGCACGGAGTATGGACCTGGACGCCGTCGCCGGTGACCTGCCAGAACCCGAGACAAAAACGCCCTGGGCTGTCCGGTCCGTTCAGGATCCGAAACCGCAGTTCGGTGCCCGGGTCCAGCCGCAGTGCGCGGGCTTCCCCGGCGGGGGTGTGCAGCGTCAGCCTGGCCCCGGAGGTGTCCCAGGCAGTGCCGGAGCAGAGGAACCTCCCTGCCGCGGAATCCTCCGCTGCCGGTTCTGCGTCAGTCACGGGAAGAAGCCTCCGAAACGCCAAGGGGTGGGGTAACGATTTTCACGTTACCCCACCCTTGGCGGCGAACCGGCAGGCCGTTAGGCGTGCTGGCCCTCGTGCTCACCTTCGGCAATTTCCTCAACGAGCTTGTCGTTGAAGGCCGGGAGGTCGTCCGGGTTACGGCTGGTGACCAGACCCTGGTCCACCACCACTTCCTCGTCGCTCCAGTTGGCGCCTGCGTTCTTCAGGTCCGTGGCGAGCGTGTGGTAGGAGGTCATGTCGCGACCCTTGACCACATCCGCCTCGATCAGCAGCCAGGGACCGTGGCAGATGGAGGCCACCGGCTTGTGCGCTTCGAAGAAGGCTCGCGCAAACTTCTGGGCATCCTTGTCAACGCGCAGGAAGTCTGCGTTCACGACGCCGCCGGGAAGCACCAGTGCATCGAATTCCTCGGCCTTGGCATCGGCAACGTTGAGGTCAACCGTAAAGGTTTCGCCCTTGTCCACGCCGTCGAAGCCCTGGACCGTGTCCTGCTTGGGCGAGACGAGGACCGGCTGCCCGCCGGCGTCCTTCACGGCTTCCCACGGGCTGGTCAGCTCAATCTGCTCCACCCCGTCGGTGAGGAGGAAGGCGACCTTCTTGCCGGAAATATCGTGCTGTGCCATGGTGTGTCTCCGTTCATTCAGCCGCGCACCGTAGTGATCCGGTGGCAGCGGCGGTGCTTTACGGTTTCGGAAGCCCTGCGGCTTCCGCTGTCCCCACCCTATGAAAGGTTGCTGATAATCAGCAACCTTATTTAGCTCTGGGAGAACTCTGCTGCTGCCGAATCTGTCCGAAACGGCTGTTTACAACCCCTCGGCAACAGCAGCAGCTGCCGCCAGCCAGGCACGCTGGGCCGCCGGTTTCAGGGAATCGTAGCGGATCTGCCCCTTGCGCAGGGCCGGGTCATACGGGATGGTGACGGCGGCGCGGGCCAGCTCGCCAAACCCGTCAGCCACGCGCCGGGCCTGGCTGTCCGTCCCGTTCCGGTCCGACTGACTGACAATGACGACGGCGTTCCGCGCGAGTTCCGCATAGCGGCCGCCACGGGCTGCCAGGGCTTCAAGCAACAGTGCACCGGCCTCGGCGTGCTCCTCGACGGTGGTGGTTGCGATGACCAGTTGGTGCGTGTGGTCGATCATTCGCAGCCACCGCTCGGCGCTTTCATCATTGCCGGAATCCACAATGTTCAGGCGGAAGTACTTGGAAGCGACTTCGTGCAAGGCATCGAAGTCCTCGGCAGTGATCTTTTGCTCCGAGGCCAGGACGTCCGGCTTGGACCGCAGGACGTCGAACTTGTCCTCCACCTGATGATGGACAAAGCGTGCCAGGAGGGCGGACTGGGCCGACGGCGAGAGCAGATCGGCGGTTTGCGGCAGCAGGTCCATGACCGTTGCTTCATGCGGGCCCTGCTCGGTACGCCAGCCCAGGGTGCCCCTGGTTTCATTGTTGTCCCAGGCCAGCACCGGGCCGCCGCCGTTGCGGGCGAATACGGCAGCGAGCATAACCGTGCTGGGTGTTTTATTGGCCCCGCCCTTGCCGTTGACCACGGAGACGGTCCGGGGGCCGGGCCAGTGCTGGCTGACCGCCCGCATGTCCCGGCGTTCTGCGAGCTCGTCAGCCGAGGGGGCCACCCGCATGCCCAGGCCGGCCAGCAGACCGCGGAAACCCTTGGTCGCCGGGATGGCAGCGGGCTGCAGGTCCAGGAAGGACGCCCGGCGTCCCTCCCGGTGGCTGCGTTCAGTGCGCGCCTCCGCACGGCTGACCGGCTGGTGCGTTGTCTCCGCCGTTTCATCCGTCCAATCACCGGAGGCTGGCGGCTCTGCTTCACCCGCGGGGTAGGCGTCCCGCAGCGGATCGGGGCTACGCCCTGCTTCGGGCAGACGCGCCGGTTCCGGCATGCCCGCCGGCAGGGGAGGCAGCACGGGCACCGATTCGACCGGGCTGACGCCTGCGCCCGCAAATCCCCCGGCATCCTTGCCGCCACCAACGCCGTACGCCCCCACGCCGGCCAGGTTTCCACCCTCGAAATCGTCCACGCCGTCCCCCGCCGCCGCGTCTCGGCCTTCGAATGCTTCGCCGTCCCCGCCCTGGGGCGGTTGGTTCCACCACTCCGCACTGCTGTCCGTGACCGTCCGGGCACGCAGGCCGCGCCGGGTGGGCAGGTCATTCCCGTCGGCGGGATGGGGATAATTCTCAGTCATGGATGGTCTTCGTCTTTCGTTCCGTGGGGGTGGCGATTGATCTGGACGGGCCCGGCCCTGTGATCCATTGTTTCCAATGTTTCGGATGTTTCCAATGTATTGAGATGTGAGCACGGTGGTGGTGCTACAGGGCACGGGCCACCCGCACCGCAGGAAGCAGGCGTAATCCGGGCAAACAAAAAGGGCAGGCATGGAAGTTACAACTTCCATGCCTGCCCTGATGTGTAGCGGTGGGGAGGCTCGATCTCCCGACCTCACGATTATGAGTCGTGCGCTCTAACCAACTGAGCTACACCGCCATAAATGAGTGAAGCCCGCGTCATCTAAAATGGCCTCTGCAAAACAAACAGCCTTAGCAACGCGGGCCCTCCCATTGAGAGCCCCGACCGGGAATCGATCCCGGGACCTCCATCTTACCAAGATGGCGCTCTACCACTGAGCTATCGGGGCAACGACATAAAACTCTACCAGCACTTTTCTGGAAGAAGAAATCGAAAACGACCAACGTGACAAGAGCCACTTCGGAGGCTGCTGCACCACCATTTCAAGCCTCTTGGAGGTAAACTGCAGGTCCGTTTTCTAAGTATGCTTATGCTACGAGAAAGCGAGGGCACGTGAACACAGTGCCGAACCACGGTTCAAAGGGCCTCTTCCTGGGCGGAAGATACCGACTCCTGAACCAGATCGGGGCCGGTGCCATGGGCACCGTCCACCGCGCCCGGGACGAATTCCTTGGCCGCGACGTAGCGGTAAAGATCATCCGCCCCAAGGCAACCAGCGAATTGGATCTGCGGCGCAGCGATGCCGAGGCCAAAATCCTGGCGCGCCTGAACCACCACAGCCTTGTAACCCTGCTGGATGCAGGCTCCGACACCGCGGACCCCCGCCACCCGCTGATCTATCTGGTCATGGAACTCGTCCAGGGCCTGGATCTGCGGGACCGGCTTCGGCAGGGTCCCCTTCCGCGCCGCCAAGCAGCACTGATCGGCTATGACCTGGCACTGGGCCTGGGCTACATCCACGGCAACAACGTGGTGCACCGGGATGTAAAGCCAGCGAACGTCATGCTGTTCGATTACGGCAGCGACGATGCCCGGATCCGTGCCAAGCTCACCGACTTCGGAGTTGCCCTGGTGGCAAACGAGCCGCAGCCCCAACACGGAACCTTCTCCGGCACAGCCGGGTTCATGAGCCCCGAGCAGGCCCGCGGCGAGGAAGCTGTCCCTGCCAGTGACGTGTATTCGCTGGGCCTCGTCCTGCTCCAGTGTCTGACTGGAAAGCAGGCCTTCCCCGGACCGGCCCTGGAAAGTGCCCTGGCACGGCTTCTGCGCGACCCGGAGATCCCCGCCGATCTCGGGGGCGACTGGGAGGGCCTGCTGCGTGCCATGACCGCGCAGGACGCCACACAGCGGCCCAGCGCCCACGACGTCTCCCAGGTCCTGTATGACATGATCATCGCCGCGCGGGGACGGCACCGTGTTGCCCCGGAGCTGCTGCCGGCCAACGAGGCGCAGCGGATGGACGCGGTCCGCCGCTACGAGCTGCTGGATACTCCCCCGGATGGCGCCTTCGACCGGGTCACCGCGTTGGCCGCCAGGATATTCAACGTTCCGGTGGCGATTGTCAGTGTGGTGGACACGGACCGGATCTGGTTCAAGTCCCACCACGGCACGGAGGTCACCGAAATCGGCAGGGACCCGGGGCTGTGTGCCTCCGCGATCCTCCAGGACGGTGTTTATGTGGTCGGCGATGCCCGGCAGGATCCCCGGACCCTGTCCAACCCCCTGGTTGCCGGCGAGTTCGGCCTGCAGTTTTACGCTGGCGTACCGCTGGAAACCAGTGACGGGTACAACCTGGGCACGTTCTGCATCCTGGACACCGAACCCCGCCGGTTCTCCCCCGAGGAGGCCGGTACGCTCGCGGACCTGGCGGCCATTGTCATGAATGATCTGGAACTGCGACTCGAGAGCCGCCGGGCGGTCCACCCCGTGGAGCCCGCAGCCGGCTAGCCGTACAACGGGTAGCCATGCAGCGGGCACCGGCCGTACCCCGCACGGAAGCAGATACGCAGGAAGGGCGCCTCCCGAAGCGGGAGGCGCCCTTCCTTGTTTGTCCGGACTACTGCCCGGACCGGCGCCGGAGTCCCGGCGCCGGGTGTTTCCTAGTCGCGGAAACGGGGCTTGCGGGCACCGGTACCGGCGCTGTCGCGGAATCCGCCTTCACGCTTCTTGTACGGGCGGTCGCTGCCGCGGTCACCGAAGGACCGCTCGCCGTCGCGCTTCTTGAAGTCCTTCTTGAACCCGCGGTCGGCACGGTCGTTGAAGCTTCCACCTTCGCGTTCACGCGAGGGCTTGCGTCCCTTGTCCAGTTCCAAGTGGATCAGCTCGCCGCCGATCCGGGTGCGGGACAGGGCACGCAGCTGGTCCTTGGACAGGTCCGCGGGCAGTTCCACCAGGGTGTGGTCGGCACGGATATCAATGCCGCCGATCTGGGCCGAGGACAGGCCGCCCTCATTGGCGATGGCACCCACGATCGAGCCGGGCAGCACACGCTGGCGGCGTCCGACGGCGATCCGGTAAGTGGCGTTGCCTTCGGTCAGCGGGCGCGTCGGGCCGCGTGAGCCGAAGCCGTCGCCCCGGCCTTCGGACCGTTCGCGCTGGCGGGCCGGAGCCTGCGGGATTTCCTGCAGCAGCAGCGGACGCCCGCCCTGGGCCATAACGGCCAGGGCTGCGGCAACCTTTTCCGCGGGAACATCGTGCTCGGCGATGTACTTGGTGACCAGGTCGCTGAAGATGGAAACGTCCTCGGAGGCGAGGGTTTCGGTGATCTTCTCGGAGAACTTGGCCAGGCGCTTCTCGTTGACCACGTCAACGCTGGGCAGCTGCATGTGCTCTACCGGCTGGCGGGTGGCCTTTTCAATGGCGCGCAGCAGGTACTTCTCGCGCGGGGTCATGAACAGGATCGCGTCGCCGGTGCGGCCGGCGCGGCCGGTACGGCCGATGCGGTGCACGTAGGACTCGGTGTCATGCGGGATGTCGTAGTTGACGACGTGGCTGATGCGCTCCACGTCGAGGCCGCGGGCGGCAACATCCGTGGCAACCAGGATGTCGATCTTGCCGTCACGCAGTGCCTCGACCGTACGTTCGCGCTGCTGCTGCGGGATGTCGCCGTTGATGGCGGCGGCGCTGTAGCCGCGGTCCTTCAGCTTGTCGGCCAGGTCCTCGGTGGCAGCCTTGGTCCGGACGAATGCAATGACACCGTCAAAGTCTTCGGTCTCCAGGATGCGGGTCATGGCATCGAGCTTGTGCGGGCCCATGACCTGCACGTAGCGCTGACGCGTGTTGGCACCGGTGGTGGTCTTGGACTTGACCGTGATTTCCGCAGCGTTGTTCAGGTACTTCTTGGCAATCTTGCGGATGGCCGGGGGCATGGTGGCGGAGAAGAGGGCAACCTGCTTCTCGGCCGGAGTGGAGGACAGGATCTGCTCCACGTCTTCGGCGAAGCCCATGCGCAGCATCTCGTCGGCCTCGTCCAGCACCAGGTACTCGAGGTTGGACAGGTCAAGGGAACCCTTGGCAATGTGGTCGATCACGCGGCCGGGGGTACCCACTACAACCTGGGCGCCGCGGCGCAGGCCGGCGAGCTGGGGGCCGTAGGCGGAACCGCCGTAAACAGGCAGCACGGTGATGCCGTCCATGTGCGTGGCGTAGGAAGTGAAGGCTTCCGCGGACTGCAGGGCAAGCTCACGGGTCGGTGCGAGCACCAGGACCTGGGTGTCCTTGGTCGCCGGCCGGCCGGCCAGCAGGGACAGTGCGGGAACCGCGAAGGCGGCGGTCTTGCCGGTACCGGTCTGTGCCAGGCCCACGACGTCGCGGCCTTCGAGCAGCAGGGGAAGGGTAGCTGCCTGGATGGGGGACGGCTTGACGTAGCCGACATCCTTCAGGGCTGCCAGGACGCGCTCGTCCAGTCCGAAGTCGCTGAACAGAACGGTGTTCTCTTCGGCTTCGGGGGCGACAGCGGTGCTCTCGGCGTTTTGGGTGTTTTCCAGCGTGGCTTCAGACAAGAGGTAATCCTCATTCAATCGGGGACCGGGCAACCATGCGGCTGCGGGACGTAAGTCCGGCGCTGTTGCAATCCCAGGCAGGACTTTCCGTCACAGCTGTGGGCCGATTTCACTGGATTGTGCCTACGACCGGTGTGACGATTTCTTTGCCGGCGCTCCCCAAAAGATGAATCTGCCCGCATAGGATGCAGGCCCCAACACAACGTACCGTACGGTTTCAGCGATTATTCGATGACCCGTAGGAAAATAAGGGAATACCGGAGTGGGGGATGCGTTCCACTGTACGGCATCGGGGCGACAGGTGGCCATTCGGGGGCGGTGAGCTTGGGCACAGCGGCCGGTTCACGGGCCTCAGACGGCTGCCGCCCTCGCGGACAGGGTGCGCAGGACTTTGCGGATTTCCGGGGAAAGGGTGATCTCCCCTGCTTTGGCGGACGCCTGCAGTGCAGCGGCCTGGTCCTGGTCCGGTCCGTGGAAAACGTCCAGGATGCGGACCCCGTGGGCGGGCCGGCTCAGGACCTCCACCGGATCACCGGCGGAGATGCTGCCGCGGCGGCGGACCCGAAGGTAGGCTCCCACCCGGCCTTCCTCTGCGAAACGGCGCGTCCAGTTGGGCACACCCATACGGCGTTGGAAATTGCGGCAGGGGGTGCGCGGGCAGGTCACTTCCACCTCAACGTCAGTCCCGATCCGCCAGCGTTCCCCGATCAGCGCCTCGGTGGCATCAATGCCGGCCAGGCGCAGGTTCTCCCCGAAGAGACCGGGCGGAATGTCCCGGCCCAGTTCCCTCGCCCAGAAGTCGGCATCGGCCTGGGAATAGGCATAAACCGCTTTGGACTCCCCGCCGTGATGCCTGCGGCTGGCTTGCAGATCCCCGGTCAGCCCCAGCGGATGCACCTGCACGGCTCCGGCCACCGGACGCTTGTCGATGGCGGTGACGCCGGTGGCGTCCTTGGTAGGCAGCAGTCCGTGCACAAGGCACACTGCCAGCAGCGAACCGGTTCTCATGCCAGCAGTCTAGGACTGCGGTTCGGTTGTCCGCATCAGCCCCGACGGGGTGTTGCGCCACCAGTTCCGCGGCCGGCTCCGCCAGCAGGCAGCGAGCCACCAGGCCAGCAGCCCCATCCCCCAAAAGACACCAATGCTGGATGCCATCAGCCACGGTTCAGGGATCTGTGAGTCCAGGTTCGGTGAATTGAACAGTTCACCGATGCTCTTGGGCGAATAAATGAAAATGACCAGCGAGGACACCAGCAGGACCTGGCCGGTGATCTTCAGATTCCGCTGTCCGCTGCCCAGATCCAGCAGGTTCCGGGCCAGGACGGGAATGAAGAGTGCCACCCACACCCAGTGGTGGGACCAGGAAACGGGCGAGATCAGCAGCATCAGCAGCGCAGTGACGGCAAGGGCGGTGAAGGTCTGCCCGCGGTTTCCGGCAATGCGGATGACCACGGCGGCGGCCGCCACACACAGCAGCGACAGGATGAGCCAGGGGATATCAACCGGAAAGTCGGGGCCGCCGAAATGAAGAATGGCACCCTTGATGGAGAGGTTGTCCACGTACCCCGCGCCGCCGATGCGGGAGGTATCCGGCAGCAGATCCGTCCAGTAGGTCCGCGACTCGCGGGGAAGGATAAGGAACCCCAGGCCAAAGGTCGCCAGGAAGCCGTAGGCCATGTTGCGCAGCCCGCGCCAGTCCCCCCGTACCAGGAAATACAGTCCGAACACCAGCGGCGTCAGCTTCAGGCCGGCCGCAACCCCGGTCAGCAGTCCGGTTGGCCAGCCTTCCCGCTTGTTCACAAAGTCCGCCATGATCAGGCCAAAGAGCAGGATATTGATCTGCCCGAAAGCCAGCGTCTCGCGCCAGGGGCCCAGCACAATGATGAATCCGGTTCCGGCGATGGCCAGGGCGCGAAGCCAGGGCTGGCGCAGCACGTCCCGGACACTCTCACGGCGGAAGACATACCGAACAGCCCAGACCGATGTGGCAGCGGCAATGGCCAGGGAGATGCCCGTGAAAATGTTGATGCCCAGGCTCTGGCCGAAAGGGGCAAGCACGGCAAAAACCAGCGCGGCAAAGGGCGGATAGGTAAAAAGCAGGCTGCTGTCGGCGTCGTACTGGACCGACTTGGTGTACAGCTCCCCGGTGGCGTCCAGAATGCTCTGCCCGCCGGAAAGGTACACGCGGAAATCCAGCCCGTGGCGCGGCGATAAATCAAAAGCTGTCCATACGAGCAGCCCGGCAACCGCAAGCGCTCCCAGGGTCGCAGCGGTCCGCACGATGGCGGATCGGTGGATCTGGCCCATTGTTCTCCCTGTTAGCACCGCAGGCCGCGCATGTGGCGCCACACAGCGTGTATTTGTGCGATCTTGATGTGGCCTTAGTCTACCGGCCGGCTGTCCCGGACCGCTCCCCGCGTGGGCAGGCGATAGGCTGGCCGAAGACGAACAATGCAGCGAAAGGTACGCCATGTCCCCCGCGCTTTTGGCCCTCACCAATGCCCATGTGGTTCCCGTCACCCATCCGCCCTTCGAGGGCACGCTGCTGATCGAGGACGGGCGCATCAGGGACCTTGGTCCGGACGTGGCGGTGCCGGCAGATGCGGAAGTGATCGACGCCGGCGGGAAGTGGCTGCTGCCGGGCCTCGTGGATGCCCACACCCACCTTGGCGTCCATGAAGAAGGGGAAGGCTGGGCCGGAAACGATTCCAATGAGATGACGGACCCGGTGATGGCAGGTGTGCGAGCGCTGGACGCCGTGAATCCCTTCGACACGGGATTCGACGACGCCCTTGCCGGCGGGGTGACCACAGCCAATATCAATCCCGGCTCCGGCAACCCGATCGGCGGGCAGGCCGTGGCCCTGCATACGCACGGCCGCTATCTGGAGGAAATGATTCTGCGGGCACCCAGCGGACTGAAATCCGCTCTGGGCGAGAACCCCAAACGCATCTACAGCGAAAAGAAGCAGACACCGTCCACCCGGCTGGGTACTGCCCTGGTGATCCGGCAGGCGTTTATGGATGCGCAGAATTATGTTGCCAAGGCGGACCCCGACACCCGGGACCCGCATTTGGAAGCGCTGGCCATGGTGCTCCGACGCGAAATCCCGTGGCGGCAGCACGCCCACCGTGCCGATGACATCGCTACGGCGCTGCGGCTCGCGGACGAGTTCGGTTATGACCTGGTGCTGGACCACGGAACCGAGGCGCATCTGCTCGCTGACATCCTGGCCGCGCGCGGCATTCCGGTGCTGATCGGTCCGCTGTTCACCACCCGCTCCAAGGTGGAGCTGCGCGGCCGCAGCATGGCCAATCCCGGCAGGCTGGCAGCTGCCGGGGTGGAGATTTCCATCATTACCGACCATCCGGTGGTACCGATCAACTTCCTGATCTATCAGGCTGCCCTGGCAGTGAAGGAAGGCCTGGACCGGGATGATGCGTTGCGGGCGGTCACCATTAATCCGGCCCGGGTACTCGGCCTCGCGGACCGACTCGGTTCACTGGAACAGGGCAAGGATGCCGATCTGGTGCTGTGGAGCGGAGATCCCCTCGACGTCATGCAGCGCGCCTTGAAGGTATGGATCGGCGGCCGGGAGGTCTACCGCTATGACGAGGACGCCCGCGAGCAGATGGTGGCGCCCCGCTGATGCGTACAGGCAACACCTCTCCGGCCTCCGGGACCCCCGTGCGCACTCCCCCGCCCCCGATCCTGCGGATCGCTGCCGCTACGTGGCTGGTTGCCGCCGCCCTGCTGGGCACTGCCGGCATCTCGTTTATCGTGTCCGCCCGCACCCAGCACCAGGACAGCACCGCACTGATCCTGCTCGGCGCGCTGGTCCTGGTCCTGTCCGCAGTCAGCGTGTACAGCGTTTTGCGGCTGCGGGCGGGTAAGCGGAGTGCACGGGAAACACTGACGTCCATCGCCCTGATCGCCGGGTTCCCGCTGCTGTTCCGCGGGCCGGCACTGATTGCCGTGGGAGTGATACTCCTGGCTTCCGCGGCACTGCTGTGGATGCCGGCGAGCAACCGCTTCTTTCAGCAGCGTGATCCCAGGAAGCGTCCGGCCGGGACGCGCATTCCCCGCCGGGCCCTTCCCCCCGGCGGGGGCAAGCGCTAGAGCTGCCCCAGCGCGGAGTCCAGGTCCGCGATGAGGTCTTCGATGTCCTCAATGCCCACGGAAAGGCGCAGCAGGTTCTCCGGAACGGCCAGGTCCGTCCCCTTGACCGAGGCATGCGTCATTTCCGAGGGGTAGTTCATCAGCGACTCCACGCCGCCCAGGGATTCAGCCAGCAGGAACAGCCGCGTGGACTCTGCCACCTTGCGCGCCGCGGCTTCGCCACCCTTGAAGGACACGGACACCATGCCGCCGAAATCCTTCATCTGTGCCTTGGCCAGTTCGTGTCCCGGGTGATCCTCCAGCCCCGGATACAGCACGTTCTCCACCGCCGGCTGGTCGCGCAGCCAGCGGGCCACGGCCATGGCGTTGGAAGAGTGCCGGTCCATCCGCACCGCAAGGGTCTTCAGCCCGCGTGTGGTCAGCCAGGCCTCCATCGGGGCGGACACCGCGCCGACGGCGAACTGGATGAAGCCGATCTTTTCCGCCATGGCATCGTCGTTCAGGATCACCGCGCCGCCCACGGCATCTGAGTGCCCGCCGATGTATTTGGTGGTGGAGTGCACCACAATGTCCGCGCCGAGCGACAGCGGCTGCTGCAGGTAGGGGGACGCGAAGGTGTTGTCGACGACGAGCAGCGCGCCGGCATCATGCGCCGCCCGGGCAGTGGCGGCGATGTCGGAGATTTTCATCATCGGGTTCGATGGTGTTTCCAGCCAGACCAGCTTGGTGTTCGATGCCGCGATGGCCGAGGCCACGGCCTGCGCATCCGACATGTCCACGGCGGCATTGGTGATCCCCCACGCGCCCAGCACCTTGTTGATCAGGCGGTAGGTGCCGCCATAGGCGTCATTGCCCAGCACAATGTGGTCCCCCGGTGCCAGCAGGCCCCGGATCAGGGCGTCCTCCGCAGCGAGCCCGGAGCTGAACGAGAAGGCATGCCTGCCGCCCTCCAGGGCAGCGAGCTGCTCCTGCAGGGAGTCACGGGTGGGGTTGGTGCCGCGGCCGTATTCATAGCCGTTGCGCAGTCCGCCGATTCCGTCCTGGGCATAGGTGGTGCTCTGGTAGAGCGGCGGAATCACTGCGCCGGTGGTGGGATCGGGTGCCTGCCCCGCATGGATGGCGCGGGTGCTGAAGCTCGTCATGGTTACTCCTTGGAGCCGGCGGCGCGGCCGGCGGTCGGTGCGTAGGCGCAGCCTTCCGGCACGCCGGAACGTAGCGGCTGTGCCCGGTTAAAGGCTTAGGTACGAAAGTAGGTCGTGCCGGGTGAGCATGCCAACGGCAGCGCCATCGGACGTAACCATCACGGCGTCGTCGTCCTGCAGTTTCGCCCGGGCTGCCTCCACGGAGTCACCGGCGCCTATGAGGGCGGGCCGGGGACCCATATGTTCGGTGATCCGGTCAGTGGGCTTGGCCTCGCCGCGGAAGAGCTTCTCCGTCAGCGAGCGCTCATCCACCGAGCCCAGGACTTCGCCGAGGACGACGGGCGGCTCCTGGGAAAGGACGGGCAGATAGGAGACGCCGTATTCATTAAGGATGGCAATGACATCCCGCACCGTTTCATTGGGGTGGGTGTGCACCAGGTCAGGCAGCGAACCATCCTTGGTGGCCAGGACGTCCCGGACGCAGGCCTGTCCGTCGCCGTCCTGCAGGAACCCGTAGGAGCGCATCCAGTCGTCATTGAAGATCTTGCCCATGTAGCCCCGGCCGCTGTCCGGCAGCAGGACCACCACGACGTCGTCCGGCCCCAGGCCGCGGGCCACCTCCAGCGCGGCCACCACAGCCATGCCGGAGGAACCGCCTACCAGGAGACCTTCCTCCCGTGCCAGGCGCCTGGTCATGGTGAAGGAGTCCGCGTCCTTCACGGCAACCACCTGATCGGGGACGGACGGATCATAGTTGTCCGGCCACATGTCCTCGCCGACGCCCTCCACAAAGTAGGGGCGTCCGGTGCCGCCGGAATAGACGGAGCCGTCCGGATCAGCGGCAATCACGCGCACCGGCCCGGAGGCACGGTCCGCAGAGATTTCCTTAAGGTAGCGCCCGGTGCCCGTGACTGTGCCACCGGTACCTGCACCGGCCACAAAGTGCGTGACCCGGCCTTCCGTATCCGCCCAGATCTCGGGCCCGGTGGATTCGTAGTGGCTTGCGGGCGCGGACGGGTTGGAGAACTGGTCCGGTTTATAGGCACCGTCAATCTCCCGTACCAGCCGGTCCGAAACACCGTAGTAGGAATCCGGGCTGTCCGGAGCAACCGCGGTGGGGGTGACCACTACTTCGGCGCCGTAGGCCCGCAGCACGTCACGCTTTTCCACGCCCACCTTGTCCGGGGTGACGAAGATGCATTTGTAGCCCTTCTGCTGGGCCACCAGGGCCAGGCCGACGCCGGTGTTGCCGCTGGTGGGCTCCACTACCGTGCCGCCGGGCTTCAGCTTGCCTTCGCGTTCCGCCGTATCAATCATCTTTACGGCAATGCGGTCCTTCACGGAGCCGCCCGGGTTCAGGTACTCGAGTTTCACCAGGACCGTGGCGCTGATTCCCTCGGTTACGTTGTGCAGCTTCACCAGGGGCGTGTTGCCGATCAGGTCCAGGACGGTGTTCGCATACTTCATGTGCCCCACGTTACTTCTTATCCCGAATCAGGACAGCCGGGGCGGAACGCAGCGTAGCAAATCCCACACCCGGTCCGGCCCTCCGGGAGGCCCGGACCGGGGGCCGCGCGTGCAACCATAGGTGCATGTCCTTCACCGCAGCTGTTCCCGTGGTGCCGGCTGCACTCCGGCCGCTGCCTTCGGGCCCGTCCGGCGCCGCGGCTGCTTATTGGGAGTCACCGGCACCGTACTGCCTGCAGACCTCGCTGCGCATCCTGGTCCGCGGCAAACAGGATCCCACCATCCGGCTCGGTGACGGCGTTGCGTGGCTGGCCTTCCTTACTCCCGAGGGCCCGGCAACTCTGAATCTGCGGGAAGAGCCCGTGCCCGCTCCCGGTGCCCGGATACAGGCCCGGGCATGGGGTCCCGGCGCACGCTGCGCGCTCGCGTCGGTGCCTGACCTGCTGGGTGAAAAGGATGACTGGTCCGGCTTCGACGACGAGGATTTCCGTGCCGGCCTGCCGCGCATGGTGCGCGAAACCCGCCGGCGGAACCTCTCGCTCCGCCTGCCCAGCACGGGCCGCATCATGGATTCCCTGATTCCCGTGGTCCTGGAGCAGAAGGTCACGGTGCTGGAGGCGTACTACGCGTGGCGCTATCTGGTGACCCGTTACGGAACGGACGCCCCGGGACCGGCGCCCGCCGGCATGAAGGCGGCACCGGCGCCGCAGACGTGGCGGCGGATCCCGAGCTGGGACTGGCACAAGGCCCGCGTTGACCATTCCCGTTCCACCACCATCCTCCGGGCCTGCTCACTGGCATCCGGTCTGGAGCGCCTGGCGGGTGTCCCGCTTGGGGAGAACCTGACCTCGAAACTCTGCTCGGTCCCCGGCATCGGAGCCTGGAGTGCTGCGGAAATCACCCAGCGCACGCACGGCGCACCGGACTCGGTATCCGTGGGCGATTATCATCTCGCCGCCTATGTGGGAGCCGCCCTGACCGGCCGCCGAACCGATGACGCAGGCATGCTGAAACTGCTTGAACCCTGGCGCGGGCACCGTCAGCGGGTAGTACGGATGATCATGCTCAGCGGGTACCGCAAGCCCGTTTACGGGCCGAAGCTGGCGCCGATGGACCACCGCCGCCGCTAAGTCCGGTTCGTGCACCCACCCCGGCCGGGACACTGCCGGGTGCGACAGGAGAGCCCGCTCGCTAGGGCATTGCCGGCCCGGTGCCGGCCAGCCTGCCGACGGCTTCCTCCCGCATGGCGACCTTCCGGATTTTCCCTGACACCGTCATTGGGAAACTGCCCCGGATCTGCACGTATTTGGGAATCTTGTAGTGCGCCAGCGCTCCGCTGCAGAACTCCGCAATAGAGGCGGTGTCCGGTGCCGGTGCGCCCGGAACGGGGATGATGCAGGCCATGAGTTCCTCGCCGTAGCGCTCATCCGGAATGCCGATGACCTGCACGTCCTGGATGTCCGGATGGGTATAGAGGAACTCCTCGATCTCGCGCGGATAGATGTTTTCTCCACCGCGGATCACCATGTCCTTGATCCGGCCCTCGATGCTGACATAGCCTTCCTCATCCATCCGGGCCAGATCGCCCGTGTGCATCCAGCCGTCGGCGTCAATGGCCTCAGCCGTGGCGTCGGGCTGGTTCCAGTACCCGGTCATCACGCTGTAGCCGCGGGTGCACAGTTCACCGATCGCTCCGAACGGAACCTGTTCCCCGGTCCCCGGGTCCACCACCTGGCTTTCCAGATGCGGCATGGTACGCCCCACTGTCCGGGTGCGGCGGGCCAGTGAATCCCCGCCCCGTGTCATCGTCGAAACCGGGGAGGTTTCAGTCATCCCGTAGCAAATGGCCACTTCGTTCATGTTCATTTCCGCAATGACGCGCTTCATGATCTCCTCCGGGCAGGGCGAGCCCGCCATCACGCCGGTGCGCAGCGTGGAGAGGTCATACCGGTCGAAGTCCGGCAGGCCCAGCTCGGCAATGAACATCGTCGGCACCCCGTACAGGGAGGTGCCTCCGTGCGCCTGGACCGCGGCAAGGGCAGCGCCGGCGTCGAACGTGCGGGAGGGAATCACGGTGGCCGCTCCGTGCGAGAGGGCTGCCAGATTCCCGATCACCATGCCGAAACAGTGATAGAAGGGCACCGGCAGGACCACCCGGTCCGCTTCCGTGTAGTCCAATAGTTCGCCGATGAAGTATCCGTTGTTCAGGATGTTTGCGTGCGTCAGGGTGGCACCTTTGGGGAATCCAGTGGTCCCGGAGGTGTACTGGATGTTGATGGGGTCCCCGGGCCGGAGCCCGGCCATCCGTTCGGCCACGGCGGCCTCCCCTGCCGCTCCGGCGGCCCTCCCCGCGCGCGCCAGGGCGTTGAAGCTCCCGGCCCCATCACCGGCCAGGTGCACAAGTGCGGTCAGGGACCCGCCGCTTTCAAGCGCGGTCTGCGCCATGGCCGCATAGTCGCTGCGCTTCTCGCTCGGGGCGGTGAGCAGCATACGCATCCCGCTCTGCCGCACCACAAAGTCCAGCTCGCTTTGCCGGTATGCCGGATTCACGTTCACCAGGATTGCCCCGGCCTTGGCGGTGGCGTATTGCGCCACGGTCCATTCGGCACAGTTCGGTGACCAGATGCCCACCCGGTCCCCCGCCCCGATCCCCCGCGCCAGCAGCCCCGCGGCTACTGCATTGACCTCCGCGTTGAATTCGGCATACGTCCACGTCCGGCCGGTGGGGACGTCGATCACGGCAGTGGCCTGCGGAAAGCGCTGCGCGGTGCGTTCCAGGTTGGCACCGATGGTCTCGTCCAACAGCGGGGTATCGGAAGCGGAAGCGGCATATGAGGGCAAGGCAGACTCCTTCGGCTGCGGAACGTAGTGCCGTCACGCTACCAAGAGTTCCGCTTCCTGCGAAGAGACGGCGTGGGGGCAGCCGCACGGCAGCAGGCGGGGTCCTAAGGTAGGGACATGACTGATGCCACCAACCCCATTGAACTCCGTGCCACCCTGGTCCCGAACCCCGGCGAGCGCACCCGGGTCCGGCTTGCCCTGGACATTGCCGTGGAACAGGTGCTCGCCGAGCCCGGCTGCCTGCGCTACGAAGTTGTCGAGGATTCAGAGCAGGAGATAGTCCTTGCCGAACGGTGGGCCTCCAAAGAGGACCTGGACCGCCATGCCCGCGGTCCTGCCTTCCAGGACCTGCAGGAATCGCTGAGCGCCCTGCTCGCCGAACCGTTGAAGGTGGAGCAGGTCCGCTGACTCAGTACGGCGTGATGGCCACGCGGTAGATCGAGTCGGGTTCTGCGCCGAAGCGCTTGAGCACCGCGACGACGGCCTCCTCGTGGTCGTCATCCACGGCTACCTGCACGCGCAGCCAGTCATCGAAGTCCATCCGCCGCTTTTCGCTGCGGAAGGCTTCGGTGCGGATTTTGCCGGTGTATACGGACGCCTCCGCCAGCTCCAGGGAACGCGCTCCTGCCATCAGCAGTGCGTCACGGAGCCCGTCGAGGCGTTCGGTATTAACCACGGCACTGACCAAATGGTTGGGCCGGGGATGCTTCCGCGCCTCGTCGGAGCTACCTCCGCTTGCTGCCCTGCCCGCCGCGGTGGGCCGTGAGGTGATGCCGTTGAGCGAGTAGGCCGAGGCGCCCTGCTGGACGTGGTCCAGGTCCTCCTGCTCCGGCCCCGGCTCGCGCAGCCCCATAGTGCGGGAGATGATGGCCGCGATGATCCAGCTCAGCACGAACGAGAACAGCACAACGCAGACAATGGCAACCACCTGGTGCCACAGCAGCGATCCGCCGCCGCCGGAGAATACGCCGTCAGCGCTGACCGGGTTCACCGTGCTGTCCGCGAAAAACCCCAGAAGGAACGAGCCGAGGACGCCGCCCACAAAGTGCACGGCAATCACGTCCAGGGCGTCGTCGTAACGGAAAACCTGCTTGAGCCGTACGGCCAGCACGCACACACACCCGGCGATCAGCCCGATCAGCAGGGCCGCCCCGGTGCCGACAAAACCGGCGCAGGGGGTGATTGTTGCCAGCCCGGCCACTGCCCCGGAAACAGCGCCCACGAGGGTGCTGTGACCGCTGGTGAGGCGTTCCACCAGCAGCCAGGTCAGCATGGCCGCGGCGCCGGCTATATGGGTGTTGATCAGTGCCTGGGCGGCAATCCCGTCCGCCTGCAGGCCGTCCCCCGCGTTGAAGCCGAACCAGCCGAACCACAGAATGCCGCCGCCCACCAGCATCAGCGGGAGGTTGTTCGGCGAGGTTTTCAGGTTGGGCCAGCCCCGGCGGCGGCCCACCACCAGCAGCACCGCAACCGTGGCGGCACCGGCTGAGGCGTGGACCACCATGCCGCCTGCCCAGTCCTGGGCACCAAGTTGGCCCAGCCAGCCCTTCGGATGCCACAGCCAGCGGGCCACCTGGGGATAGACCAAGATGGACCAGGCCGCCAGGAACACCACCCAGCCGGCGAATCGCAGCCGTCCCGCCGTGGCGCCGGTGATCAATGCAGGGGTGATGATGGCGAACATCATCTGGTACGCCACGAAGGCGAGCGCCGGAATGGTCACGCCGGTGGCCACGGTATGGAACTGCGGCGTATCGACGCCGATGAGGGCGAACGCGTCAAACTCGCCGAGCACGGAGTTGCCCTCGTTGCTGAAGGCAAGCGTGTACCCCACCAGGACCCAGGTAACCGAGATGACCCCTAGCGGAATGATGTTCTGCATCATCATGGTCAGTACGTTGCGCACAGGCACCATGCCGCCGTAGAAAAGTGCCAGTCCCGGTGTCATAAAAAGAACGAGTCCGGCACAGACCAGCACCCAGGCGGTATCCGCTCCGTTCATGAGGAGCCTCCCGCCATAATCCGGTTCTTTCCGCTGCTACGGCACATGCTGTCCCCGCTTCCGACTCGTTCATCAGCTGTGAGTATTCAGGTGGCCGGGGCCGCGGAATCCGGCTCCGATGGCCAGATGAGCGTACCGCCGGGCAGATGGGCATCAGAAGAGTGCAGGCGCAGACAACGGCCGGAAGGACCGATTTAGTGTGGTCCCGCCGGCCGTTGCAGGTCGGTCAGCGTCCGCCAGCGGCCGCCCCTCAGCGTCCGTCAGCGGCCGTCCGTCAGTGTCCGGAGAGCATGCCGTTCGGATCAATCACATACTTTCGGGCCACTCCCGAGTCGAACTCGCGGTAGGACTCCGGTGCCTGGTCCAGGCTGATGGGGGTTGCGTTCACTGCCTTGGCTATCTGGACGCGGTCATGCAGGATCGCCATCATCAGTTCCCGGTTGTATTTCATCACCGGACACTGCCCGGTGGTGAAGGACAGGGACTTTGCCCAGCCCGTCCCCAGGTCCAGGCTCAGTGATCCCTTGCGGGCCGCCTCGTCGATTCCGCCCGGATCCCCTGTCACATAGAGGCCCGGAATCCCCAGCGCGCCGCCGGCCGCCGTGACGTCCATCAGCGCATTCAGGACCGTGGCCGGCGCCTCGGTGCTGGAACCGGAACCGTGCCCGCGGGCTTCGAAGCCCACGGCGTCCACTGCGCAATCCACTTCCGGAACGCCAAGGATCGATTCGATCTGGTCCTTCGGGTCCCCCAGTGACACATCCACCGTTTCGCAGCCGAAGCTGCGGGCCTGCTCCAGCCGCTCCTGGTTCAGGTCACCAACGATCACGGCTGCGGCGCCCAGCAGCTGGGCCGAAGCCGCGGCCGCGAGCCCCACCGGGCCGGCGCCGGCAATGTAGACGGTGGAACCGACGCCCACTCCTGCCGTGACCGCTCCGTGGTAACCGGTGGGGAAAATGTCCGAGAGCATGGTCAGGTCCAGGATCTTTTCCATGGCCTGGTCCTTGTCCGGAAAACGCAGCAGATTCCAGTCCGCATAGGGAACCAGGGCGTACTCCGCCTGCCCGCCTACCCAGCCGCCCATATCCACGTATCCGTAGGCGCTGCCGGGCCGGTCCGGGTTCACGTTCAGGCAGATGCCGGTTTTGCGTTCCTTGCAGTTGCGGCACCGGCCGCAGGAAATGTTGAACGGGACCGAAACCAGGTCCCCCACGTTGATGAATTCCACATCCGGTCCGGTTTCCACCACTTCACCGGTGATTTCGTGCCCCAGGATCAGGTTCGGCGGCGCCGTCGTCCGGCCGCGCACCATGTGCTGGTCCGATCCGCAGATGTTGGTGGTGACCACCTTCAGGATCGCTGCGTGGGGAAGCTTCCGTCCGATGTTGGCGGGATTCACTCCCGGCCCGTCCCGTAGTTCGAAGGTGGGGTAGTCGATGTCCTGCACTTCCACTACACCGGGTTCGATGTAGGCAACTCCTCGATTGGAACTCATGGCGGCCTCGCTGTCTCTTGTCGTCGTTGACTGCATGCAGGCGTTCCTCCCCCGGGCAGATCGCCCTTGCGAGTGAGGTTACAACCGGCACGGCGGCGGCGGTAGACAGTAGCGGAAGGCAGCGGCCCTCTCAGCCCGCGGCTACCTGATTAAACGACGGAAGGCAGGCACCCTGTGCGGTGCCTGCCTTCCGGGGAAAACTGCGGGAGCTAGCTCTGGGTGGGCTGTCCGTTGGAGCCTGCGGCACCCTCGCGTTCCTGCGCTGCGATCTGCTCGTGCACGGCCTTCATGTCCAGGCCCTTCACTGCGTCCACCAGTTCACTGAACTGGCTGGCATTGAGGGCGCCGGGCTGGGAGAAGACAAGTACCTTTTCGCGGAACGCCATCAGCGTGGGGATGGAGGTGATGCCTGCGGCGGCTGCGAGCCCCTGCTCGGCCTCGGTGTCCACCTTGGCGAAGGTGATGTCCTCGTGCTGCTGCGAAACGGAGTCGTAGACCGGCGCGAACTGTTTGCAGGGTCCGCACCAATCCGCCCAGAAGTCCACGAAGACGATGTCGTTTTCCTCGATGGTTTCGGGGAAGGTTGCTTCGGTGATGTCGATAGTAGCCATCCTCCAACGCTAACGGGGCTGAAGGGCAATGTCTCTAGCTGTTCGCTGACCGGTGAAGCGGGCCCTGGGCCGGAGGCAGCTCCGTCAGACGGCGGATCACCGGCAATGCAGCCGCCAGCGCGGTCCGGTCCTCCGGACTCAGCTGCCGAAGCAGGTCTGCCATCAGGGCGGTCCGGTTACGGTCTCCTTCTGCCAGCGCCTTGGCGCCTTCGGGGGTCAGGGTGACCCGGACGCCGCGGGAATCAGCGGGATCGGGACTGCGCAGCAGCAGTCCGGCGGCTTCGAGCCGGATGATCTGCTCGGTGGCACTGGGCACCTTCACCCCGAGGTTCCGGGCTATTCCGGTAACCCGCATGCCGTCACCGGCGGCCATTCTCAGGACGCTGATCTGACTGGAGCTCAGGTCTGTATCCGCATCCATGTTGCGGGCAATGTACAGTGCCAGCCGGAGCGATTCGCGAAACCCCTCAGCGAGTTCATCCAGTGCGGGATCGGTCTTCATATTTAGGGACCCTAATGTCTTCGGGGTGGCGGGCGCAAGCACCCGGGATACGGAAAAACCCGCCCTCACCGGTTAGGCGAGGACGGGTTAGCCGGTGGCAGATGAGGGATTCGAACCCCCGTAGGCGTTGCCAGCTGATTTACAGTCAGCCCCCTTTGGCCGCTCGGGTAATCTGCCGAACGTCTTCAAGTGAAGACTTTGTCCGCAGTAACTGCGGGCAAGACAACTTTACCGAAGATTCTCCGAAGTTACGAATCGGGGATTCCACACCGCCTGCAGACCCGCAAAACTGCCTACAGCCCGCGCTCAATCCGGGCCTGCACCTGGGCATAAAAGCGGTCCGCCTGCAGTTGCGTCACGGATCCCCATTCCACCGCGTTCGCCAGATCCGTGCGAACACCTCCCAGCCGTTCGGCAGCGCTGTCGGCGCGTTCGACGTCGGGCTCCGGCAGGGCCGAGGGGCACGGCGCAGGGGCGGACACGGGGCTA
>NZ_JBNHFW010000024.1:0-50169 GCF_059090685.1 Arthrobacter sp. Y3225209 | reverse complement strand
GGCGGGATACGGCCCGCGCGCGGGCGGCTGGGGGTCTGACACTGGCGTCCTTCGTCGTGAGGGGCTCGAGGCGGTTTGCCGCGCACGGCCGCTGGCTGGCGAACCCCAGCCTATCCGCCCCCGCCGGCACCATGGCAGGCCGGTGCGCCTGCCGGCCAACACTTTTTGTGCACCGGATTCCGCCCAAGTATTGCGCAGGGGGAGCAAACGGAATCCAATAGCCCAATGACGGAAGAGACCGGCACTGCCACATCAAAATCATCACCCGGGTTGAAGCGGGCCATCGGGGTGCCGCTGCTGTTCGCGTTTATCGTGGGCGACACCCTCGGTGCCGGCATCTACACCCTCGTGGGGACCATGGCCTCCGACGTCGGTGGTGCGATCTGGCTACCCCTGCTGATCGCGCTGCTGGTCGCGCTCCTCACCGCCGCAACCTACGCAGAACTGATCACCAAGTACCCGCACGCCGGCGGAGCCGCCCGCTACGCCGACCGGGCCTTTGGCATCCCCTATGTGTCCTTCCTGGTCGGATTCCTGATGATGGCCTCCGGAATCACCACGGCTGCCGCGCTGGCGAACGCCTTCGCGGGCGACTACCTGACGGCGCTCATCGATGTGCCGGCAGCTCCCGCCGCGGTTGTCTTCATCATCCTGCTGACCCTGATCAACCTTCGCGGCGTCAAGGAGTCCCTCGCCGCGAACCTGATAGCTTCCGTCATCGAGGTATCCGGCTTGGTCATCGTCATTGTGGTCTGTGCCATCGTTTTCACCTCCGGTAACGGGGAACCCTCCCGGCTCCTTGAGTTCGCGCCGGACGTGCCGCCCCTGCAAGGCGCCTTCGCCGCATCGATCGTCGCGTTCTTCTCTTTCCTGGGTTTCGAAGCGGCAGCAAACATGGCCGAGGAAGTACGTAATCCTTCCAAGGCCTACCCCCGCGCACTGTTCGGCGCCATCTGCACCGCCGGGCTGGTGTATCTCCTTATCGCCCTCGGCGCCGTCATCGTGATGGACCCGACGGAGCTGGCCGAGTCCACCGGCCCACTCCTCGCCGTCGTCGGCGCCAGCGGTGTCGCCATCCCGCCGGGGCTCTTCAGCATCATCGCGCTGATTGCCATTGCCAACGGCGCGCTGCTGTTTATGGTGATGGCCAGCCGTGTCGGTTACGGCCTGGCGGAAGCCGAATTGCTCCCTCGGGCCTTCAGCCGCGTGCTGCCGGGCCGCCGTACCCCGTGGGTTTCCATTGTGGTGGTGGCCGGGCTGACGATTGTCCTGACGCTCACCGGAAATGTCGCCTCGCTGGCCGAAACCACCGTGCTGCTCCTGCTTTTGGTGTTC
The DNA here is from genome assembly GCF_059090685.1 of Arthrobacter sp. Y3225209. NCBI lineage: Bacteria > Bacillati > Actinomycetota > Actinomycetes > Micrococcales > Micrococcaceae > Arthrobacter > Arthrobacter sp. Y3225209. The sequence continues at coordinate 48,834 of NZ_JBNHFW010000024.1, read as the reverse complement.
CTGTCCGCGAACGTCAGCGTCCTTGTCCTCAAAAAGGACAAAGTGGACCATGAACACTTCTCCGCCCCCCGGTTCATGCCGGTCCTGGCGATCATTGCCAGCATTGCGCTCCTCACCCAGCAATCCGCGGCTATCTGGCTCAGTGCCGCCGTCTACGTGGCGATCGGATCCTTGTTGTTCCTCGCTGCACGGGCGCAACGCAAGCACGAGGACCGTGTGAACCCCCGCTGATCCGCAACCGCAGGCTGCTGGTTGCAGGTAGTCGCCCCGGGATTCAAGGGTGTGACGGCCCGGGCGCCTGCGTGGCAGGCTGGGCGCACGAGATAGCCGAATCCATGGGAGGGTGACGTGAGCGCAGGGCGCTGGGGGCTTGCCGGGGCGGGCAAACAATAGGGATATGTAAGGCTCAACGTCCCGATGGATCGGGGCCCACCACCAGGCAGGTGCTTGAGGCGGTAGCGAGGACCCGGCCGGCGGCGTCGCGCAGGTCCGCTTCGACAAAGGCTGCGTTGCGTCCGGTCTTGGTCACCCAGCCGTGGGCCGTGACAGTGCCCGTGTCCGCGGTGGCGGGCCGCAGGAAGGACACCTTGAGCTCGAGGCTGGTGTAGCCGACGCCGGCCGGCAAAGTCGAGTGCACGGCGCAGCCGCAGGCCGAGTCCAGGACGGTGGCGAAAAAGCCGCCATGGACGGAGCCGATGGGGTTGTAGTGCGATTCGTCAGGCTCCGCCGTCATGACGACGTCGCCCTCGCTCACGCTGACGAGCCGCAGGCCGACATGACTGCTGATCGGCGGGCCGGAAACCTCGCCGGCGGCCAGCGCCTGCAGGTGCTCGAGCCCGGTCCGCGAGAAGATGCGCGCGACGTCCCGTTCCGCCGGGGAGTATTCAAGCGTTTTGGAACGCATTTCGGAAGCGGACATCGGGTCTCCTTGAAGGCTTGTGGGTGCTGGGATCCATAGCCACAGTAATGCAGGCCACACACAGGGCGGCGCAGGACTGCTTGCGGAGCAGATGCAAAGAAACGTTTGCAAATAAACCTTTGCACTGGCATGCTGGCTCCATGACCGCAGAACCACTGCCCGAAAAGCAGCCCGCCCGTGACGGTGACCGTGTCCTCGACGGCCCCGTACTCAAAGCCCTGGCCCACCCGCTCCGGGTGCAGCTGCTGGACATCCTGTCCCAGTACGGGCCTCAGACCGCCAGCAGCATGGGCAAACGGGTGGGGGAATCCAGCGGAGCCACCAGCTACCACCTCCGGCAACTGGCACGGCACGGCCTGGTCCGCGAAATCGAGAACCGGGGCTCGGGACGCGAGCGGTGGTGGGAACGCCCGCGGGGCACCCTGGCCGTCAATACCTCTTCGTCCGAACAGGACCCTGCCGTCCGCGAGGCGGCCCGGCAGGTGAACCGGCACTTTGTCCAGGGACGTGCGGAGGCCCTGGCTGCCTTTACGTCAGGCAGCCCGTCCGAACTGCCGGCAGAGTGGGCGGACGCCGCCATGCTCAGTACCCTCAACGCCCAGCTCACCGCAGACCAGCTCCGGAAGTTCACCCGCGAGATGGAAGCGATCCTGCGGGAAAAGCTCGAGGCCTACCGGAGCGAACCCGGAACCCCCGGCGCCCGCCCCGTCCAACTGCACTTCAACGCCTTTCCCCTCATCGATTTCCAGGAGCAGCCATGAGTTCCGCCAGCCTCGGGTACTACCCGCCCGCCACCGTTCATGCAGGATTCACCTCCCGCGCACTGATCCGCCTCGGCACGGCCTTCATCGCCGCCGGCTCCCGGCTCGGCCGGCCCGAAGGGCCCGAAGTTGCCCTGTTCCGGCAGCACCTTGAGCGCCGAACGGACGCACGGGCCATCGCCCACAGCGGTCTTTACCCGCTGCTGTAACGCCGCGGTGCGTCTGGGCGGCGGGGTGCTCACCTCCGTGTTCCAGCTGCAGTAATGTACTGATCCTATTCACTCGGGGGGACACCACATGGCATGCAACGGCTGCAGCACGGCTTCAAAACTCGACTTCGACTTCAGTATGGCGTTCCAGCCGATTTACGACGCCGCTGCCGGCCGGGTGTGGGGCTACGAGGCTTTGGTGCGTGGTGCCTCCGGGGAAGGGGCCTATGAGGTCCTGTCCAAGGTTTCACCGGAGCAGAAGTACCGCTTCGACCAGGACTGCCGGGTCAAGGCCATTGAGCTGGCCTCGCGCCTGTTTCCCGCGGGCGAGGAGCTGATGCTCTCCATCAACTTCATGCCCAAAGCTGTTTATGAACCGGCTGCCTGCCTGCGGGCGACCCTGAATACTGCCCGCCGGTGCAACTTTCCGATGTCCTCGATCATGTTCGAGTTCACCGAAAACGAAGAGGTCTCCGACACCGCGCACCTCACCAACATCATCACCGAGTACCGCAAGCACGGGTTCACCACAGCCGTGGACGATTTCGGTGCCGGCCATGCAGGGCTTGGCCTGCTGGTTGATTTCCAGCCGGACCTGATCAAAATCGATATGAAACTCGTCCGCGGAATCGACACCAGCCCTGCCCGCCAGGCCGTCCTGGCCGGCATCATCGGCATCGCCCGGGAACTCGGCATTACGCTGCTGGCTGAGGGGATCGAAACCGAGGCTGAGTTCCGGGTGCTCAAGGCCGCCGGGATCCGGCTGTTCCAGGGCTACTGGTTTGCCAAGCCTGCCTTCGAGGCGCTTCCGGAAGTGCGGATGGACGCTCTTCCCGATGTCCCCGCAGGGGCCTGACTCCATCTGGACCGAGCTGCTGGCAGGCGGTGCCGGTCCGCGGGTGTTACCGGCCGGCCCTTCCCGCGAGGCGCCGGCTGAACTGATGGGCCTCTTCAAGCAACGCCCGGCCCAGGACCGGGAGCCTTGCGGATCCGAAGCGCTGCTCGATGCCGGTGATGCTTAGGGCGTACGTCGCGTTGCGTGTGGCGTCGAAAACGGCCGCGCCCATTCCCCAGCTGCCCTCCACAATCAGGCCGGGGTTCACCGCGAACCCCTGTTCCCGGGTGCGGAGTATCCGGTCCCGGATCTCTGCTTCGGAATGTCCGGTGCCCCACGGATTTCCCCAGCGACGGAAGTAGGCATCGACTTCCTCGGGCTTGCTGAAGGAGAGGATGGCGAGTCCGGCCGAGGCGACGCCCAGCGGGAAACGCACGCCCTCGTACAGGACGAAAGACCGCACGGGGAAGCTGCCTTCCTCCCGAAGCAGGCAGACCGTCTCGTCACCTCGGCGGATGGAGAGAAACGCGCTTTCACCTGTCACTGCCGCGAGCCGCCGGACATGGGGGATGGCCAGTTCGGTTATATCGTGGCGCGCGCCGGCGACGGTTCCCAGCACGAACAGCTCGGTACCCAATACCCAGCGGGAACGGGTTTCGTCGAAATCGACATATCCCTCGAGTGCGAGGGAACGAAGCAGCCGGTACGTGGTGGGCCGGGTAAGCCCGGTGGTCGAAGCGACCGTCCTCGTGGGCAGCCCGCCCGGGGAGGCGCTGAGTGCGCGCAGGATGGCGGCCACGCGTGCAACAACTTGGCTTCCGGGAAGCGCTTCAGGCATGGTTCACCGATTCAGTATGTGGACAACTTGAAAACCAGAATTCACATAGTGCCGAATTCATTCTGGCCTATTGATTCTGCTTTTCCACCCTGTTTGGCTCGCCTCCATCCGATTGAAGGAGTTCCGATGTCCAAAGTGTGGACAAGCGCCCGCGAAGTCCTCGACGGCGTGCTCAGTGACGGCATGACCCTGGCGGTTGGGGGCTTCGGACTGAGCGGAATTCCGTCGTACCTCATCGAGGCGGTGCGGGACTCCGGGGTCCGGGACCTCACGGTGGTCTCGAACAATATGGGAGTGGATGGAAAAGGCCTCGGCCTTTTGCTCGAGAACGGCCAGGTTTCCCGGGTCATCGCGTCCTACGTGGGAGAAAACAACGGGTTCGCCGCGGCCTATCTCCAAGGGACCCTCGACGTGGAGTTTGTGCCGCAGGGAACGCTCGCCGAACGCCTCCGGGCGGGGGGAGCGGGAATCCCCGGCTTTTACACGGCTACAGGGGTGGGAACCCCCGTAGCCGGAGGCAAGACGACCATGGAGTTCGGGGGAAAGGAATATCTCCTCGAGCGGGCGATCGTTGCAGATGTCGCCCTTGTGCACGCTTACCGCGGTGACCGGGAGGGCAATCTCGTTTACCGCCATACGGCCCGCAACTTTAATCCCCTGGTGGCAGCCGCAGGCCGGCTCGCAGTCGCCGAGGTCGAGGAGCTGGTTGCCCCCGGATACCTGGATCCGGACCACGTAGTAACCCCGGGGGTGTACATCCAACGGCTGGTGACAACGTCCCTGGCCAAGGACATCGAGCAGCGGACAACCCGGCCGCGCACACTGACTGGAGGGAACAGATCATGACTTGGACAAGGGACGAGATGGCGGCGATCGCCGCCGCAGGCCTCCGGGACGGTGACTACGTCAACCTTGGCATCGGCATTCCGACCCTGGTGGCCAACCATATTCCTGCAGGCGTCAACATCATTCTGCAGAGTGAAAACGGGCTGCTCGGTATCGGGCCGTTCCCTTATGAGGGAGAGGAAGACGCCGATCTGATCAATGCCGGCAAGCAAACCGTCACGGCTGTCCCGGGGGCAAGCTTCTTTGACTCGGCCACGTCGTTCGGAATGATCCGGGGCGGGCACATCAACACAGCCGTCCTTGGTGCGCTCCAGGTCTCGGCACGCGGCGACCTCGCCAACTGGATGGTTCCCGGGGCAATGGTCAAGGGCATGGGCGGGGCGATGGATCTGGTCGCGGGCACCCCTCGGGTAATCGTGGTCACCGACCACGTGGCGAAGGACGGCAGCGCCAAGATCGTCAGGGAGTGCACCCTGCCGCTGACAGGCAGGCAATGCGTCGATGAGATCATCACCAACCTCGCAGTTTTCGATGTCACGGAGGACGGCCTGGTGATGACGGCGATAGCACCCGCCGTGAGCGTCGAGGAGGTACGGGCGAGGACCGATGCCCCGTTCACGGTCGCCTGGGTCGCCGGCCGGGAGCCGGTGCCGTCCGCCGGACCCGAAGCGGTCAGGAACTGAATCCGCCGTCCACCGGCAGCACGACTCCGCTGATGTGGCTTGCCCTGTCGCTCAGGAGCCAGCCGGCGGCATCACCGACCTCGGTAGTGGTACCTGCTTTGCGGAGCGGGGTGGCGGCGATGCGCGCCTCGACGCCGCCGGGGATGGCTTCGCGGGTCTTCTGCAGCATGGGCGTTTCGATCGGCCCCGGAGCGATGGCGTTGACCCGGATACCTGCCGGCCCGTTGTCATGGGCGGCGGTGCGGGTGAGGCCAATGACGGCGTGTTTGGTCGCTTGGTAGGCGCCCATGCCCGAGCTGCCCCGGGTGCCGCCGATGCTGCTGACGTTAACGATGGAGCCGCCGCCCCCGCCGGACATGGCCCGGACCTCCTCGCGGATGCAGAGCCAGACTCCCTTGACGTTGACCGCCATGATCCGGTCGAAGTCTTCTTCGCTGACGTCGTGAAGCATCCCGGCGCCGGTGAGCCCGGCGTTGTTGAACGCGCCGTCGAGCCGCCCAAACCGCTCGAGGGCAGTATCGACGAAGCGCCGCACGTCCGCTCCGACGCTCACGTCGCCCGTAACCCAGGCCACCGGTGTTCCTGCGGCCGTGAGTTCGTCGGCGACGGTCCGGAGGCCGGCTTCACTCCGGGCCGCAAGCACCAGGGACGCCCCGTCGCGGGCGAATACCCGTGCGGCATCGGCCCCGATGCCGGTGCTCGCACCGACAATGAGGATGATTTTTCCTTCGAGAAGCCGTGCTGTCATGGTGTTTCCTTTCACCCCGTTAAAGGGAACGTTACGTTGCCGCCGGCATACGCCGTCGGCCTTGGGTCAGCCGTACCGGACGGTGCGTCCTGCGGCAACGGCAGCAGCAGCGGCGGCACCGAGCATACTGGCGTCATTGCCCATCAGCGTGAATGAATAACCGGCGTCGACGGCAGCTTGGACGGAGCCTGCAGTGGGACCGCCCGCATTGCCGATCGGCATGCCCGCTGCAGCTGCGGCGCGGATGGCACCTTCGATGAGCTCGGTCACGTGTGGCGAGGATTCCGTCCCGCCCTCTGAGGTGGACAGATCTGCGGCACCGATCAACAGGCAATCGATTCCCTTGACCGCAGCGATGTCTCCGGCGGCCCGGGCGGCCGCCCCGCTCTCGATCTGGGCGATCAGCACCACCTGCTCCTGGCCGTAGCGCATGTAGTCCTCGCGGGGCATGGCACCCCAGGCCCCCGCACGGCTCGTTGAGCCCACGCCCCGGGTCCCGAGAGGTGGAAACCGCGTGGCTGCGACGGCGGCTTCCGCCTCCTCGACGGTGTCCACGTGCGGCACCATGATCCCCTCCGCGCCCGCATCGAGGAGACGCTGGATCATGCCGCTGTCCAGTGAAGGAACGCGGACAATCGGCGCGACGCCGGCGAACAGGGCGGTGCCGATGTGGCGGTACGCGGTTTCCAGATTCATGGCGGAATGCTCGAGGTCGATGACCACGAAATCGAAGCCGGCGAGGGCAATAAGCTCCATGCTCTCCATGGCGGGAATCTTTATCCAGGTGCCCAGCGCAGGCGCCCCCGGATTCGCTAACGCCTGCCGAAACAGGCTCGCCGGATAGGGAAGCGTCATTTGGCTGGATAGTCGTCGGCGTTGAGGACCCAGCCGGACGCGGAGAAGTCCTCGCGGGGCGCGGAGAAAATGTCGATGAGTTGTTGGTGCCCGCCGATCCCCTGGGTGGTGTGCACCGTGGGCGGGGGAATGATGCAGATGGACGGAGTAGCGATCCGGCGGCTCTCATCCGGACGCCACTGGGTCGAGTCCGGCCCCCACGGGTAGCGGATGTGGTGGATGAAGCTGCCCTTGACGGCGAGGGAGATCTGTTCGAAGTCATCGTGGAAGTGGGGGGACAGCTTGGTCTTTTCCCGCGGGCCCGGTTCCTCGGCAAGGAAGTTCACCATCAGGTTGGTGGTCCGGAAGATCCGTCCGAACCGGCCGGGAACAACCGGGGTGTCCTTCAACCGGTAAGTCCGCAGGCGGAAGCCTCCTACCGGATCCGGCCACGGCTTCAGCGGGGTGGCCCGAAGATCCGGTTCCCGGTAGGCCTCCGCATTGAGGGCGCCCTCCCGGAGATCGTCCGCCACCGAGGAAAACAAGCGGATAAGGATCCCGTCAGCCGTGGCCGTGACCGAGCTGTCTCCGGGCGGAACAACGACGAGCGCCTCCTCGTCCACACTGGTTGACTCACTGCCGGCCGTGATGTGCAGGGGTGCGCTCTCGGAGTACAGGAGGACGGCGTATTCATCGGGTTGTCCGGTGCGGGGGAAGACGTCGCCGGCTTTGGCCTGGGTGTAGCTGATGACCAGGTTGGCGGCGCGGGCGTTCCACGTGCGGCTGCCGTGCGGGCCTGTTTCGGAGGGCTCATGGGACAGGAATTCAATCCACTGCGAGGGTTTGATCGGGGTCGACGGATCCACGGTCCTGGCCGCCGTCGCCGGCGCAAGGGAGGACCGGATGTCGTCCTTGGCGTATGTGTTCATCAGGATTACCTCATCATTGAGTCGATGGTGACGTTCTGGACGCCTTTGAGGTTGAGCATTTGCCGTGCCTCGTCGGGGCTGGCGATCTGTTTGCCGAGGTCCTCGACCACGGCGCGGATTTTCCGGACCTGCTGTGCGTTGCTGGTGGCAAGTTCGCCTTTGCTGATCCACAGGCTGTCTTCAAGGCCCACGCGGACGTTGCCGCCAAGCCAGGCACTGTGGGTGCCGAACTGCATCTGGTTGCGCCCGGCGGCGAAGGCGGAGAAATAGTAGTCGTTGCCGAAGAGCTTGTCCGCGATGGTGACCATGTGGGTGAGGTTTTCGTGGTCGGCGCCGATTCCGCCGAGGATGCCGAAAACACCTTGGATAAGGAACGGCGGCTCCACCAGGCCCCTGTCGACGAAGTGGGCCAGGGAGTACAGGTGGCCGATGTCGTAGCACTCGAACTCGAAACGCGTGCCGTGGCCGTCCCCGAGGGTCCGGAGGGTGTGCTCGATGCGGTCAAAGGAGTTGATGAAAGGGTGTGAATACGTGTTGAGCACGTACTCCTTTTCCCAGTCGTGCTTCCAACCCGTGACTTTGTCCGCGATCCCGGAGTAAACGAAATTCATTGATCCCATGTTCAGGGAGGCAAGTTCGGGGGAAAACCGGAGCGCTCCGGCCAGGCGCTGGTCCATCGTCATCGCAGACGAGCCGCCGGTGGTGATGTTGATGACGACGTCGGTCTTCTCGAGTATGGCGGGGACAATCTCCTCATAGATTTCGGCCTCCCAGGCGGGCCGCCCGTCGGGGTGCCGCGCATGGAGATGGATGATCGCGGAGCCGGCAGCAGCGGCTTCAAAGGCCGAGGCAACTACCTCTTCGGCCGCGAGGGGGAGGAAGGGGCTCTGCGAAGGGACGTTCACCGACCCGGTCACTGCGGTGGTGATGATGACCTTTTCTGCCTGGCGCATCAGTTTGTTTCTTCCAGGCCCAGCAGGAAGGCGGTGTTCCTGCAGATCATCTGGCGGATGTCCTTCTCGGCCACCCCGTGGTCGAGCAGCTGCTGAATGACGTAGATGTAGCCGTCCACCGGCAACGGATTGGTTTTCTGGCCGAGGTCCGAATCGATGACGGTGTGTTCGGGACCGATCCGGTCGATCCAATCCACCAGGCGGCTTATGGGGAAACCGGGGGCGGGAACGTCCGGGTGGTACATGGACAGCTCATGTTCCACGAACGCGCCCGACTTCAGCATTTCTTCGACGTCGTCATCGGAGGCGTTGACAATGAAATCAGGATGGTGGAGCAGCAGCCGGCGAACACCGTTTTCCTTCGCGGTTGCAAAAAGTGCCTTCATCGACGCCGCATCGAGGTGGCCGCCGGTAAGCATGATGTCTGCCTCCGCAACCAGTTGTGTAACGCGGACGGTGTCTTCGGAGACGTTGCCGCCGGCGTCCCAGATGGACACCTCCTTCTCCTCGAGATTGGCGCCCGCGGTGGGGAACCCGTCGTCGTGGTTATGGGCAGCGATGTGCTGGGCCGCCGACACCGTGGGACCCCATACGGCACGTCCGCCCATCTGGATGGCGACGGCGACGGCCGACGGGTTGATACCCCCTACCTCGGAGTTGAGCGCAACGCCCCCGTAGACAGGGGTTGGCGCGTCCGCCAGCTGGGACCCCATGGCAAGCAGGTCCATGACCGTGTTGTGGTGGTGCGACTTGATGAGCAGCGCCCGCATGCCAATGCGGGCTGCATCATAGGACGCCTCCACATGGTTGAGGCGGCGTGGGAACGGGCTCGGCCCGGAGTGGACATGAAGATCGACCGCTCCTTCCAGGACTTTGAGCAGGGCGGGCGAGGGAACGTCGTTGGAAATGGACATCCGAGAACCTCCTTGTTGTTCGGATTGTGTTGACCGTGTTCAACATACGAAGTCCATGGGTTGCTGTCTAGGGGTTTGCGGCGCAATTTCTGCCAGGCGGTCCGCCGACCGTTCATCAAATGAAAATAATGCTTGCATTATGAACAACCAGTTGTTTTACTGAGCGCCAATGATCCTTCGAGCCTCGACGAGGAGGTGCGGTGTGCCTGATCCGCTTGATGCGCTCGCCGCCGCAGACCGCAGCGCCGCGCTGCCCTATGGTGACCGCGGGGCTATTCAGACCATCGATAGGGCAGCCATGATCCTTGCCCTTTTCGACCAGAACACCCAGGTGCTGAGCCCGACCCTGGTGGCCGACCGCCTCGGACTCAACCGGACTACCGCGCATCGTTACCTGCAGTCCCTGCAGGCGTCCGGGTTCCTCGGCCAGGGCTACGGCCCCGGTCCCCTGATCAACCAATTGGCTTCGCTGGTGTCGGCACGCCAGCAGATCCTTACGGTGGCACCGGCCATCATGCGCACGCTTGCAGACCAGACGGGACTCACCGCGGTGCTGAGTTTCCTGGGACGGTCCGGCGCGGTGGTGAGCCATGTCGAAGAAGCGAACGGGGGGACCATCCTGCTGACCGTGCGGGTTGGCACGGTTCTCGAACTCAAGGCGGCCCAGTCGAGGATGCTCCTCGCTTTCCAATCCGACCCGGAGGTGGCTTCCCGCATGCACGCGTCCCTTGACGGGGCGGAAGCGCGGAAGGAGCAGGCGGAACTCGCGCTTGCACGGCGGAACCGTGTGGCGTGGGCCGACCTGGGCCGGGTTGGCCTGGCATCGGTGGCGGCGCCGGTCTTCGGAAGCCGTGATATACAGGCCGCGGTGGCCGTCCTCGGCACCACCACAATGCTCTCTCCCTCTGACCTCTCCTCCCCTCGTGTAGAGCTGCTTCGGGATGCTGCCGAACGCATCAGCTCAACGGTGACCATCTGATGCCTGCCCCGACCGTCAATGATGTCGAACGGATAACCAGACCATGACCCTGTTACCTCGAACAGCTCGAACAGTTCGGGCACCGCGCCCGAACTGGGCACTCCTGATTCCGGCTCTCGCCCTGGTTGCCGGAGTGCTTCTCCTTCCCCTCCTGCAGAGCCTCTTCCGCAGTTTCGGGGGCGTGGACTTCACCCTTGACCACTACAAGTCCCTGTTTACCGACGGCGTCACGCTCACGGTGCTCGGCAGGACGGCCGGAACCGCGGTCATAGTCACCGTGGTCACCTTCCTCATCGGGTATCCCTACGCCTACCTCATGACAAGGGTGGGTCCGCGACTGCGCGGAGTGCTGCTCGTTATTGTCCTCGTCCCCTTCTGGACCTCGGTGATGGCACGCAACTTCGCCTGGATTGTTCTCCTGCAGCGGGGCGGGCCCGTACAGAGCCTCTTTGACGCCCTCGGGGCCGGCGACGTCGTTTTCTACGGCACCGTTGTGGGCGTCACCGTGGCGATGAGCCAGGTCCTGCTTCCGTTCATGGTGCTCCCGCTCTTCAGCACGCTGAGTTCCATTGACCGCAAGCTGCTCCTGGCGGCACGAGGGCTCGGCTCGTCACCGATCGCCGCCTTCTGGAAGGTCTACTGGCCGCTTTCCCGCGGAGGGGTGGTTTCGGGGCTGATCCTCGTGTTCACGCTGAGCCTCGGGTTCTACGTGACGCCGGCGCTGCTTGGTTCACCGCAGCAATCCCTTATTGCCCAGCTGCTCGCCCAGCGCACCACCCAGATCCTGGACTTCGCCGGAGCCAGCGCGTTGGGGATGCTCGTCCTGGTGGTCACCCTCGTACTGGTGGTCTGGGCGAACCGCATCGGCGGCACCATATCCGCGATCGGCGTCGTGGCCACGTCAAAGGCGAAGGACACCCCATGAGCAAACTGACAGACACCGGCAGCCGCAAGGCTGCAGCTCCCCGCAGCCGGCGGCGGCGGGACCGCGGGGTTGATCCGATTCCCGTATGGCTGTGGGTGGTCGGCGGCGCCGTCGCGCTCTATCTGGTCCTCCCCACCCTTGTGGTCATCCCGTCCAGCTTCTCGTCATCCTCGGCGTTCAAGCTGCCGCCGGAGGGATTCACGCTCCGCTGGTACCAGAACTTCTTTACCAACCCCATCTGGCTTACCTCGCTTGCCAATTCCTTCCTTGTGGCCCTGCTCGCGGCTGCAATGGCCACCGTTGTGGGCACCGCAGCGGCGGTGGGCCTGAGCCGGATGACCGGACGGACCGCGTCTTTTGTCCGCACGGTGCTCATGGTGTCCATGGTGACCCCGTCGATCGTGATTGCCGTGGCCGTCTACATCTCGTTCCTGAAATGGCACCTGACCGGTTCGCTCCTGGGGTACGTGCTGGCACATGCCGCGCTGGGAGTCCCCTTTGTGCTGGTGGCCGTGACCAGTGCCCTCGGCGGCTTTGACGCGCAGCTGCTGAGGGCCTCGGCGTCGCTCGGTGCTTCCCCGATCCGTTCCTTTATTACGGTGACGATGCCGCTGATCAGCCGCGGCATCCTCAGCGGTGCGGTCTTCGCTTTCGCCACGTCCTTCGACGAGGTGGTGATTGCGCTGTTCCTCCGCTCGCCGACGTTCCAAACGCTGCCGGTACAGATGTACAACAGCGTCACTTATGAACTCGACCCCACCATCTCGGCGGCATCGAGCCTCATCGTCGTCGCGGTCACCGCCATCTTCCTGGTGCCGCAGCTCATCAGCAACCGCAAGAAGACCGACTAGGAGTATGCCGTGACCCTTTCGAACGAAAAGACCGTTCCCTCCCGGAAGGCGCCCCCGACGCTGGTGCGGCGGGGCACCCAGATCCGGCTGGCGGGCGTTACCAAGGATTACGGACTCGAGGTTCCGGCGGTGGACGATATCTCCCTGACCATCGAACCGGGGGAGTTCATGACCTTCCTCGGACCAAGCGGATCAGGCAAGACCACCACCCTCAACCTCATTGCCGGCTTCGATACCCTCACCAGCGGGACCATCGCCCTGAACGGAACCGACGTCGGAACGCTGCCGCCGCACAAGCGGAACCTCGGGATGCTGTTCCAGAACTATGCCCTGTTCCCGCACATGACGGTTGCCCAGAACGTGGGATATCCGCTGCGTGAGCGGAAAATGTCCAAATCCGACATTGCCCGCCGGGTGTCCGACGTGCTCGACCTGGTGCAACTGCCGGGCCGCGACCGGAATTACCCGACGCAGTTGTCCGGCGGGCAGCAACAGCGCGTCGCCCTTGCCCGGGCAATCGTCTTCCAGCCCGAGGCGCTGCTGCTCGATGAGCCGCTGGGTGCCCTGGACCGAAACCTCCGCGCCACACTGCAGGCAGAGATCCGCCGGATCCACCGCGAAGTGGGATCCACGTTCGTGTTCGTGACCCACGACCAGGAAGAGGCAATGAACCTCTCCGACCGCATTGCCCTCTTCAACAACGGGCACATTGAACAGGTGGGCAGTCCGCAAGAGCTGTACCGCGAACCCGAAACACTTTTCACGGCAAGGTTCCTGGGCGACTCCAATGTCTTTGACCTTGGCGACGCGGGCTTCGGGGAGCACGCCGTCTGGGAGGACCGGACCTGGTCGGTGGATCCCCGCACCGTGGCGGGGCATGCGGGCGTCCGTTCGCGCAGCGCCATAGTTGTCCGTCCTGAAGACCTGTTCATCGCCCTTGATCCAGGCTCCGTTCCGGCCGGGGCAAATACCATCCCGGCCACCATCAAGGACCTGGAATACATGGGGTCCTACCGCACCGCATTGCTGAACCTGGGGAGGGGCAACCTGGGCGGCCGCGCCCGTATCGACGCACTGGGTTCGACGCTGAACATCGGCGATGCCGTCACCGCCTGGTGGCGGCCCGAACGCCAACGGATCGTCGCTGCCTGACCCGCATTTCCTCGCTTTACATCGACGTCTTGAGTGGTACCGTGTCGCCTAACGTTCACCAAGTGAAACTGAAATTCATATTATGAACAACGCCGAGCATCTCGGCCAAACCCCAAAGGAAACGACAATGATGTCCAGATCCAAATCAGTGTTTGTGCCGGCCCTCAGCATCATCGCCCTCGCCGGACTGCTCACCGGCTGCGGAGACTCCGCAGAGGAAGCCACCGGGCCCGATGCACCCGTTGAACTCACTTACGTCGGCTACGGCGGCGACGGGCAGGCTGCACAGATCGAGGCATGGCAGAAGTCCTACACAGGCGACAACCCCAACGTTTCATTCATCAACACCTCCCCGCCCGACGTGGCGCAGGTGAAGGCACAGGTGGAATCCGGTGCGGTGCAGTGGGACGTGATGGCGGTTGCCCCTTATGCCGCGGAACAGAACTGCGGCACCCTCTTCGAGAAACTCGACCTGTCTTCCGTGGACCAGAAGGACCTGGTCCCGGGCACCGTGGGGGAGTGCTACATCGGCAACTGGATCAACGCCACCCCCATGGCCTACCGCACAGACGCCTTCCCTGACGGCAAAGGCCCCAAGACCGTTGCCGACTTCTTCGACACCGACGCGTTCCCGGGCAAGCGGGGAATGGTCACCAACCTGCAGAACGGCATCCTGGAATACGCGCTGACCGCAGACGGCGTGGAGCCGGACAAGATGTATCCGCTCGACGTCGACCGCGCACTCGGCAAGCTCGACAGCATCCGGGACGACACCACCTTTGCCCCGAATGTAGGAGCACTGCAGCAGGCCGTCAGCGCCGACCAGGTTGATATCTTCTTCCTGCCCGACTCGCGGCTTGTGCCTCTCCTCAAGGAGAACGACGACATCACCATCGTCTGGGACGTCACGGTCACATCACTCAATGCCTTCGCCGTTCCGCTTGGTTCCGCGAAGAAGGACGCCGTGGTGGACTTCGTATCAAGTGTTGTGGAACCCGGGCCGGCGGCCAAGATCTCCGAGCTGCTTGGCGTTTCCCCGGTCAATACGGCCGCCGAGCCAAAGCTGGACGAGTACACGTCCCAGGTTGAGGTCAACGGCAAGGTCAATACGGGAGAGACGATCCTCCAGGATGTTGACTGGTATGCCAAGAACTTCAATGAGGCATCCACCAAGGTCACGACGTGGTTGGCCGGATAATACGGGCACCGGCGGAGGCCGGTGCCCGTCCCCTGAAGTGTTCTCCATTTGAACTACGCTTATGTGATGGTGAACACCGAGGGAAACGCCGAGACCTCCGGCTACGACATTCAGGCAGTATCCCGGGCAGCGCAGATTTGCGCACTCTTCGGGCCCAACACGGTCGAAGTGACGCCGGCAGAGGTCGCAGCCAAGCTCAACCTGAACCGTACAACCGCCTACCGGTACTGCGTAGCGCTGGTCGCGGCCGGAATGCTCGAGCGGAGTCCGCGGCGCGGTGCCTTCGTCCTTGGCGGACTCATGCTGCAGCTGGGCATCCATGCGCTCAGCCGGCGTCCGGTGGTGCAGATCGCGCCCCCGTACCTGGCCGAGCTGAGCGGCGCCGTCCGGATGACCGCCGTCCTCAGCCTATGGGCCGTGGACGGTCCGGTGGCGACCCTGGTGGAAGAGGACAGCAACCAAACCATCATTGTGACCGTCCGGCCCGGATCGCTTCTGGAGATCACCGCCGCACAGACGCACGTGTTCCTTGCCTACCTCAAGGACCCCCACGCCGTCGGAACAACGGCGGCAGGCCTGCCTGCTGCCCAGCGGTCAGAACTTGACGCGGCAATCTACAACGCCAGGCGTCACGGCTACAGCATTGCCCACCACTCCGGGGGACTCTTCGGCATCGCCGTTCCGGTCTTCGACGAATACGGCATTGCCGCCACGGTTGCGCTCCTCGGCGCCGACCCGGCTGCAGACCTCAGCCCCGGCTCACCCATCCTCACCCAACTCAGGGGAACCGCGGCCGCGCTCAGCGAAGAACTGGGCGGCGGCCAAAAAGGACAACAGATTGCCGACCTACGATGAGCTCGCCTCCGCCGAGCCCCCGGGGTCGAGCTGGAACGTCTTCGGGAGAGACGACCAGCTCGGCACGATCAACTTCCTAACACCCGAGCGGGTCGCATCCGCGGCCCGGCTGGTCCGTACCGGCCGCCGCTTCGGCCTCGACCACCCCGTCACTGCCTTCGAGCCTTACCCCACTGGAACCCGCCGCCCGCTTGAACACACGGTGTTCTCCAACAACACCTGGCATCGGGACGACTGGGTTGATTCCTTCTATTTGCAGTCCTCCTCCCAGATTGACGCACTCCGCCACATCGGCCACCCCGAGCACGGTTTCTACAACGGCCTTTCGACGGAGGAAAACACATCCGATTCGATCCGGCTCGGCATCCAGAACTGGGCCGGCCCGGGCATCGCGGGCCGGGGCGTCCTGCTGGACGTTCCCCGGTTCTTCGCCCAACAGGGCCTTTCCTACGACTCCTCCTCCACCATTGCCATCGGTACGGACCTGCTCGATGAAATAGCGGAGAGCCAGAATGTGTCCTGGCACGGCGGAGAGATTCTGCTTCTCCGCACCGCATGGGCGGAGGACTACCTCGCGAAAACCCCCGAAAAGCGCCGCTCGGATCCCTGGAAACAATCACCCGGCCTCGCCCAGCGGGAATCAACGCTCCGCTGGCTGTGGGACCACGAGATCTCCCTCGTCGCGGCAGACAACCTCGCCGTCGAGGCCGACCCCGTGATCGACTCCGACTTCCGGAGCCCGGCCGACGCACCCCCGCCGACCGGGGTCGATCACAGCGGCATGCTGCACCGCCCGCTCCTCGCCCTGCTCGGCATGGCGCTCGGGGAACTGTGGAAACTGGACGAGCTCGCCGCGGACTGTGCCGAGGACGGCGTGTACGAGTGTTTCCTCACCTGTAAGCCCCTCAACATTCCCGGCGGCGTCGGCTCTCCGCCGAACGCCATCGCTTTCAAATAGGAGCACCATGAATCCCTCCATCACCGGGACGCTCCGGCTGCCATCGCGCGTGCACTTCGGCTATGGCGCCCGGGCCCAGCTGCCCGAACTGCTCAAACTCCACGGAACGCGTGTCCTCGCCGTCGTGGACCCGTTCCTTCCCCCGACGGAGCACTTCCGCGACCTCCTGGCCGTCCTTCACGGTGCCGGACTGGAAGTCAGCGTGTACAGCGATATAGCTGCCGAGCTGCCCGCCCCCTCACTCGACGCCGCCGGAAGCATGGCCCGGTCCCTGGACCCGGACGTGATCCTCGCGGTGGGAGGAGGCAGCGCACTCGACGCGGCGAAGCTCATCGGGCTGCTCGCCACACACGGCGGACCCCTGTCCCGTTACTACGGGGAGAACGCGGTCCCCGGCCCGACCATCCCCGTTGTCGCGGTCCCGACGACGGCCGGAACGGGATCGGAGGTCACACCTGTGGCCGTGGTGTCCGACCCCGAGCTCACCCTCAAAGTGGGTATTTCGAGCCCATTCCTGATCCCGCAGGCAGCCGTTGTGGACCCCGAATTCACGCTGGGTGCACCCGCCGGCGTCACCGCCTTCGCCGGCATTGACGCCCTGGTACACCTCGTCGAATCCTTCACCGCAGCACCGCTGGACCCGGACTGGTCTTCGACGCTGCCGGTCTTCACGGGCCGCAACATTTTCGCGGAAACCATCGCGCTGCAGGGAATAGCGAAGCTCGGCACCTGGCTGCCCCTCGCTGTCACCGAACCCGGGAACCGGCAGGCACGGGAAGAAGTAGCCCTTGGGGCCCTCCTCGGTGGAATCGGGTTCGGCCCCACAGGAACACACCTCTCCCACGCGTTGCAGTACCCCATCGGTGCGCTGAGTAAGACCCCGCACGGGCTGGGCACGGGTTTGCTCCTGCCATATGTCCTTGATGCCTGCATGGCAGACCCGGGAACGGTTGGACGTATAGCCGCCATCGGTGCCGCCCTGGGCTCTGCATCAACCGTGCCGGAACAACAGGCAAATGATGCCATCACGAGGATCGTCGCCATCAACCAAGCGATCGGGGTTCCCGGATCCCTCGCCGGCATCGGCATCACCAAAGAACAGCTGCCGCATATTGCCGAGATGGGCCTGGCCTCCCGGCGGCTCGTGGCCATTGCTCCCATACCCGTGACGGCTGAACTTCTCCTTAACATCCTAACCCGCGCCTACGACGGCGCCCTCAGCAACGGGAGGCACTCGTGACCTACATCGCCGATCTCTTTATCGACGGCAGCTGGCGGCCGGGATCGTCCGGAGAGCGCTTCGACGTCATCGACCCGTCGGACCTTTCCGTGGCCGCGCGGTTCGCCGTCGCGACGGAGGAGGACTGCATGGCCGCCGTGGACGCGGCCGCCAGGGCCCAGGAGCCATGGGCCGCCACGGCTCCCCGCCTGCGCAGCGAATTGCTCCGCCGCGCCTATGAAATCCTGACGGACGAAGCCGAAGCCTTCGCGGAGATCATGGTGCGCGAAAACGGGAAGTCCTGGGCTGACGCCGTCGCCGAGGCGAATTATGCAAAGGAATTCTTTCGCTGGTTCTCGGAGGAAGCAGTGCGCATACCGGGCGATTACCGCCTGTCCCCGGCGGGAGACAAACGCATCGTCGTGGACCGGCAGCCCATCGGCGTTTCCCTGCTCATCACCCCCTGGAACTTCCCCGCCGCCATGGCAACCCGCAAACTCGCGCCGGCACTCGCGGCCGGATGCACCACCATCCTGAAACCGGCACGGGAAACACCGCTGACGGCCGCCTACATGGTCGAGGTACTGCGCCGGGCGGGATTCCCGCCGGGCGTCGTCAACCTCGTGACGCCAGTTCCCACCGGACCCCTTACCGCGAAGATGATCGCCCGGCCCGAAGTGCGGAAACTGTCCTTCACCGGGTCAACTGAGGTGGGCAGGGTACTGCTGCAGGAATGCGCCGACAGCGTGGTGAGCGCGTCGATGGAGCTCGGCGGCAACGCTCCGGTCATCGTGCTGCCGGGCGCAGACCTCGACATCGCTGTTGAAGGCGCCCTGCAGGCAAAAATGCGCAACGGCGGTTCCGCCTGCACGGCAGCGAACCGCTTCTACGTCCACTCCTCCCTCCACGACGCCTTCGTGGCCAGGTTCGGTGAGGCCCTGGCGGAGTACACCGTTGGCCCCGGGCTGGATCGGGCAAACCGTCTGGGAGCACTCGTGTCGGTTGGGGAACGGGATAAGGTCGCGGACCTGGTTGAATCTGCCGTGTCGGAGGGCGCCACGATCGTGCAGGGAGGGCACAGCCACGCGGTGGGAGCCTTCTACGACCCGACCCTGCTGACGGGCGTCAAGCACGGAATGAAGATCAACTCGTCGGAAATCTTCGGACCGGTGACCGCCGTCGTCAGGTATGACGACGTGGACGAGGCCATCCGGATGGCAAATGACACCGTCTACGGGCTCATGGCCTATGTATTCGGAGAAGAACGCGAAGCCATGGCGGTGGCGCGACGGCTCGAGGCCGGAATGATCGCCATCAACCGCGGAGTAGTCAGCGACCCGGCGGCCCCCTTCGGCGGGGTGAAGCAAAGCGGACTCGGCCGCGAAGGAGGCTCCGAAGGCATTCTCGAGTTCCTAGAAGAAAAGTACATCGCAATGACGGCCTGACCCGGGTTGGCATGGTGGCACCGGTGACGATGCTGATCCCGGATCCGTCGTAAGCCAGGACAGTGGCAGGCGCAATGGAAACCAAAGACACATACGCGGGTGCTCACCCGCCGTTTCGGTACCACTTCCGCCACAGGACAATCCCTACCGCGGAAGTCACTGCCTGGGCGAAGATAATGTGCGGAATCAGGCTGGAATCATGAGCAGGAAGTTGTAAGTTCAGGATGAAGGCCTGTGAAACGCCAACGGTTGGGCGATCGATTTCACCGAGGCGCTGTTGGTGCTCAGCCGTGCAAATCGGAAGTCTTTCTCTCCTGAACCGGTTCACCTGTCCCTTCTGATGGAGGAAGCGGCCGAAACGCTGCTCTCGTTGGCCGAGAAACTGGGGAGCAGCATCTATGCCGGGGACGAAAGCCCCATGTGCTGCTGCAGATGCTGGAACCTCACACGCAACGCCATCGTGCACAACCTGCCGGAAGACGGCACGGTACGACTCAAGGTCGAATCCCGTTCCTGGACCGCGGTGTGCTCACTGTCGAAACAGCGGGGAGAGAGAATCGCCCCGAACTGGTCTCCACATTTTCCGGACCGTTCCAACGCGGGACCGAACGCAACTACAGCGACCTCGCGGGCGTCGGACTGGGCCTGACGATCGTCAATAGAATCATGCACGCACACGACGGAATCCTGACGATCACCCCGCGCAGTGAAGCCGGAATCCGTGTCAGCGCGCAGTTGCCTGCGCCGCCCCGGAGCTTCGCCGGGCATCGAACGACGCCGGGAGAGTGCTGGCCTAGGAACGGACTCGTTTCAGCCAGGGGGCGATAGAGGTCCTGCATTCCCGCTGGCGGTAGAGCGCCCGATTCAGGCATGGACGGTGCCGGCACTACCCGCTGCCCTAATCCGCGCCGCGAAGCCGGCAAGTGAGTCCCTCAACGAGTCGGGACCAAGGACGGTGAACGGAGCATCAAAGCGCAGTGCCCAGGAGAGCAGCCCGGCCTCCGACCAGGAACCGACCCGCACGCGGCAGGCGCTCTCTGAAACTTGCTCCAGCTCGCCGTCACCCAGCCACGGCGCAATCGCGGCGGCGGGAAGTTCAATAAGCAGCTCCCCGTAGCACGGCCAGTCCGTGCCGCCGTCGGAGCCCTTCAGCCGGGCCGCGAGGAACGCGGCAGCGTTCCCGGCAGGGACCGGCCGCGCGGCAAATACCGGCCCGGCCGGGAACCTGGGCGCCACCTTATCCAGCCGGTAGATCCGCCAATCGGCCTTCTCGAGGTCCCAGCCAATCAGGTACCAGCGGCCGTGGCGGGCGACGACGGCGTGCGGCTCCACACGGCGCGGCGGCCTGGACACGTCATCACCGTAGTCGAAGCGAAGCACCCGGCGGTCCCGGGCGGCGGCGCTGGCCGCTTCGAGGACCTGCGGATCCACCCGCACGGCCGCGCCGGCGTCGGTGAACCGGATTCCCTCCACACGGTGCCGCAGCCGGGAGGGCATCACCTGCTTCACCGTGGTCAGCGCCCGGGCCGCGGCGTCGTCCAGATTCACCCCGCTGGACGCGGCACTCTGGAGCGCGACGGCGATGGCCACGGCCTGCTCATCATCAAAAAGCAGCGGCGGCAGTTCCGCACCGGCCGCCAGCCGGTAGCCGCCGTCGGGCCCCTTGACTGCCTCGATGCTGTAGCCGAGCTCGCGCAGCCGGTCCACATCGCGGCGCACCGTTCGCGAGGTCACGTCCAGCCGCTCGGCCAGCACCCGGCCCGGCCAGTCCCGGCGCGACTGCAGCAGGGAGAGCAGGGCGAGCATCCGTGACGAGGTTCCGGGCATGGTTTGAGTATGCCTGAAGTAGAGGACATAACCTGTCCTCTACCAGGTTCAGTCTGTTCTCAGGGCCGCAAAGGGCGGGCCTTTACAGAGGCAAAAGGACAGAACCCATGAGCATCAAAACCACCACCCACCTGAACTTCCCCGGCACCGCGGCGGACGCGCTGGCGTTCTACCAGTCGGTCTTCGGCGGCAGCGTCACCTCCGCCACCTACGGGGACTTCGGTATGCCCAAGGAGGTTCCGGGTGCCGAGAAGATCGTGTTCGGCCAGCTCGAAGCCCCGGACGGCTTCCGCCTGATGGCCTACGACATCCCCGGCCAGGACAGTGCCGACGCCGCCGCAACCGCCGGCACCACCCGCCGTGAAAACGGCACCACCATCACGGACCGGACGTTCTTCCAGTCCCTGCGCGGACAGAGCCTGGCAGAAGTGGACAAGCTCTGGGGCGCCCTGGCTGACGGTGCGCAGATCATCGAACCGCTCGCCGCCTCGGCATGGAGCCCCGGTTTCGGGATGCTCACCGACCGGTTCGGCGTGACCTGGGTGATCGACGTCGAGGCGCCCTACAACGGGTGAACCGCCGTCCCGCTACCGTCCCCGGGTGCCGCGCCGCCCGGGGACCTGGTTCATTGCGGAACCTTGTTCGGCCGGTGACCTTGTTACAGTGGCGCGATGAGAACGCGTCCCTACAGCGAAGTCGATGTCTTCTCGGAGGAGGCCTACCGCGGCAATGCGCTGGCGGTAGTGCACGATGCCGACGGACTGAGCGCCGAGGAGATGCAGCGCTTCGCCGCGTGGACCAACCTCTCGGAAACCACATTCCTTCTGCCGCCGAGCAGCCCCGGGGCCGACTACCGGGTGCGGATTTTCACCGGCAGGGAAGAGCTGCCTTTTGCCGGGCATCCGACACTGGGCTCGGCCAGGGCCTGGCTGGAGGCCGGAGGGAGGCCCAGGGCAAACGGAACGGTGCTGCAGGAATGTGCCGCAGGCCTGATCCCGGTGCGGGTGGAGGGGGATTCACTGGCCTTCGAAGCGCCGCCGTTTACCCGTTACGGGCCCGTTGATGAACCGCTTCTCCGCCGGGTGGCGGAGGTGCTTGGGATCCGTCGGGAGGAGATCCTTGATGCCTCATGGCTGGTGAACGGTCCGCAGTGGATCGGTGTCCGGCTTGCCTCGGCCCGGGAGGTCCTGAACCTGCAGCCCGATCCGGGCAAGGCAGGCGAACTGGAAATCGGTGTGGTGGGACCGTACGACGACGCCGGTGATGCCGACGTCGAGGTGCGTGCCTTCGTGGGCGGAGACCCCGTGTGGGAAGACCCGGTCACGGGCAGCCTCAACGCCGGCCTGGGGCAGTGGCTCACCGACACGGCTGTGGCGGCACCGCCCTACACGGCGTCGCAAGGAACCGTCCTCGGCCGCCACGGTCGGGTTCGTATAACCCGGCGCGAGGGGAAAATCTGGGTTGGCGGCACGGTCACCAGCTGCATCGAGGGGACTGTGCGGCTGTAGTTGAAGGCGCCTGTCGTTCTGCTTACCTGATCCCGAAGTCGAAGCCGCTCTTGCCGTTGCCGAACCGCTCCCGCAGGAAGTTGCCCGTGTTGGTCAGCTCCGCGGATGTGCGGCGGTGGCGGCTGGCATGCAGGGTGTCGGCCTGGCCGGAGAGAAGCTGCAGCTGCTCCGCGAGTTCCTGGTTGGGGGTCCGTCCGCTGGCCTGCGGAATCTCGAGCATGCGCGGCGGGATGGCCAGGTAGCTGCGCAGGACGCTGGGCAGGTAGTCCCGCACGGTGGCGGAGAGTTCGTACTCAAACTGCGGGTCGCCCAGCGGCTCACGCTCTTCGGCTTTGATCACCGAATCCAACGTCCGGCAGGTTTCCAGCACACTGGCATACGCCTGCTCCGGAAGGCGGTTCCGGTTCCGTTTCGCCAGAGAAGCAGACCACGACAGCGCCTGAGACAGCCCCTGTGTTGCCGCCGATGCCTCCGTCGCGGCCGGGTCGCCTGGCTGTCCTGCATCCGGGGAAGGGGTCATGCCGAAGGGCCGCCATCCGCGGGCTCTCGGGTGCAGCCACAGGTCCCGAAGGTGATAGGACCGCATGCCGGAGACGGCAATAATCCCAAGGACCACAAAGGTGCCGAAAAGGAACGAGGTGGCACCAGCGGTGACGGCCAGGATGCAGGCGACGTAGAGGGCGCCTTCGAGGATCACTTTGACGTTTTTCCTGCGGATGCCGATCATCAGGACCAGTAGCGGCAGGAAAGGAAAGAAGAAGACCGCGACGGCCACCTTGAAGATGTTCTCCAGAGTTAGACGAGACATCATGATCCTCTCGTGAGATGACGGCCATCAGGGCAACCGTCTTCTCCCGTGCGCACGAGTGGCGGCCCTGTCTCCAGGCTCAAATCCAGTCTAGCCGCGAGGCTGGATGCATGGGTGGGTACGGACCGTCTGTTCGCTCCCGGCATCTCCCGCCCGGTTCAATGGTGTGCGCTTACGAAGAGGAGACAGCAGCTGCTGCCGGAAAGCGGTGATATTAGAAGGGGGCGGCACCGGACCTGTCGATGAACGTGCCGGTGGGGCCGGAACCGCCGCGGGTGGCCAGCTCCACGATGGCGTCCGTTCCCTCTTGTAACGTCTGGGTGCCCTGCTGCCGGTTGAAATCAGTGGCGGTGTAGCCCGGGTCCGCAGCATTGATGCGGAGCTCCGGGAACGCCTTGGCGTACTGCACGGTCAGCATAGTGACGGCGGACTTGGAGGAGGTGTAGAGCGGCATCACCACGGTGGACTCAACACGCTCCGGGTCGTGCGCAAAGCCGAAGGAGCCCACTCCGCTGGTGACATTCACAACCGTTCCCTCGTCGGACTCCCGCAGGAGCGGCAGGAAAGCATGCATCATGCGGACGATGCCCACCACATTGGTGCCGTACACCGCCTCTGCATCGGCCGCCGTCAGGTCCTCCGCCTGGGCGAAGGGTCCGGGAATGCCCGCGTTGTTGACCAGGACGTCCAGGCCGCCGGCAGCTGCCACGGTTTTGGCGGCGGCCTCCACGGAGGAATCGCTGGTGACATCGAGCTGTACGAACGTGCCGCCGAGTGCTTCGGCCGCTTCCCGCCCACGGATTTCATCGCGCGCCCCCATCCAGACGGTATGCCCCGCTTCGAGGAGACGGCGTGCTGTTTCATAGCCCAGGCCTTTGTTGGCGCCGGTAATCAGTGTTGTTGTCATGGCCCTAGTCTTGACCCGCTGCGGACCGATGTCGTGGCACGGGCCAGCATATGGACTGTCAGTGCCACCCAGAACCGGTTTGCGGCTGGCAGACTCTCTCCATGAAGGATTCTGGCTTGGGTGCCCTTCTCCGTTCCTGGCGCGACCGACTGCAGCCGGCGGACGCGGGCCTTCCCGTCTACGGCTTCCGGCGGGCGCCGGGGCTGAAGCGGGAGGAGCTGGCCCAGCTGGCAGGTGTCAGTGTTGATTACCTGGTGCGCCTCGAGCAGGGCCGCGCCCGCCGGCCCTCCGCCCAGGTGGCAGCGGCGCTGGCACGTGCGCTGCAGCTGAGCGACGCCGAACGCTCCCATCTCTTCGAGATCTCCGGGCTGCTTCCGCCCGGGCCCGGAGAAGTGCCGGCGCATATCCCGCCCGGCGTGCAGCGGCTGGTGGCGCGGCTCGGTGAAGTACCGGTGGCCGTATTCACCGCCGCCTGGGACCTGCTCTCCTTCAGTCCGCTGTGGGCTGCCCTTCTCGGGGAGCCCACCCCGCCCGACAAGGGCCGTCCCAATCTCCTGCGCTCGCACTTTGCCGGGAGAACGCTGGGCAGCAGCGGAATCCGGATCATCTGTCCGGAGGGCAGCCTGGAGATTTTTGAAGCCTCCCTTGTGTCGGACCTGCGCCGTGCTCGCGGTCGGTACCCGCATGACCAAAGGGTGCAGGAACTGATTGCTGATCTGACTGCATCCAGTGAACGGTTCCGGGCACTGTGGGACAGCGGAACCGTCAGCGAGCACCAGTCCGAAATGAAAGTGGTGCAGAACGCCGTCGTCGGGGATGTGGAGCTGGACTGCGACATTTTCACCGTGGCCGGCACGGACCTGCACATTGTTGCCTACACCGCGGCCGCCGGATCCGAGGCGGCAGGAAAACTCGATTTCCTGCGCGTATCGGCTGTATCGGCTGTCTCGGCTGTCTCGGCGGCACTTCAACTGGACGGTTGAGGAGACCCGCCGGCGCTGCCTCCACGTCCCTGCTCACCACTCGCCGCGGGTGGGCGTACGGCACTTCCGGGCGTCGTCGGGCATCGGCATTTCGGCGCGCAGGCCCAGCAGCCGGATCGGACGGCCGGGTTCGATGGCGCCGGCCGGGTCCAGCGAGCGGGCCAGGACCTAGCGGTTTTTACCGCGGCGCGAGCACGGCCGCAGCTCGCTCCAGGGTGCCGGGAATGAGGGAGTAATAAGCCCAAACTCCCCGCTTTTCACGGTTCAGGATGCCCGCGTCCACGAGGATCTTCAGATGATGGGACACGGTGGGCTGCCCCAAGCCGACCGGGCCGGTGAGATCGCAGACGCACGCTTCCTTGTTCTCCTGGGCCGCAATGAGTGAGAGAAGGCGCAGGCGCGTAGGGTCCGCCATGGCCTTGAGCAGCCGGGCGAATTGCTGGGCATCCTCAAGACTGATCGCTTCGGACGTCAACGGCGCGCAGCAGGCTGCGGGATCGGTAGCTGTCTGGGCGGAGGTCACCTGTCCATTATGCCGATAAATTGACACCCGTCGATGCCTGGGAGAATACTCGAGATCGAAGAACGTCGATATATTCCTGCCGACCGCTATGAATCCCGTCCCCGCCAGAGGAGTTCCGTGAGCACCCCCGCCCCGTCCGCCGACAATGTCACCGGGCGGCTTTCCACCCTGGACCGGTTCCTGCCCGTATGGATCCTGGCCGCCATGGCAGCGGGCCTGCTGCTGGGCCGGCTGGTTCCCGGCATTGGACCCGCCCTCGACTCGGTGAGCGTGGGCAACGTGTCCCTGCCCATCGCCGTCGGCCTGCTGGTGATGATGTATCCGGTGCTGGCCAAGGTCCGGTACAACGAAACCCGCGCCGTGGTGACGGACCGGAAACTGATGCTCACCTCGCTGGTCCTGAACTGGGTGGCCGCCCCCGCGTTTATGTTCGTGCTGGCCTGGATCTTCCTGCCGGACCTGCCCGAATACCGGACCGGACTGATCATTGTGGGACTCGCCCGCTGCATCGCCATGGTGATGATCTGGAATGACCTGGCCTGCGGGGACCGTGAGGCTGCCGCCGTACTGGTGGCCATCAACTCCGTGTTCCAGGTTCTGGCCTTCGGTGCGCTCGGCTGGTTCTACCTGCAGGTGCTCCCCGGCTGGCTGGGCCTGGAAACCACTAGCATGCAGTTCTCCTTCCTGGCCATCACCACCAGCGTCCTGATCTTCCTGGGCATCCCGCTGCTGGCGGGCTTCCTCACCCGCATCCTGGGTGAAAAAGCCCGCGGCCGGGACTGGTACGAGCAGAGGTTCCTGCCAAAACTCGGCCCCTGGGCGCTCTACGGCCTCCTGTTCACCATCGTTTTGCTGTTCGCGCTGCAGGGGGACAGCATCACCTCCCGCCCGCTGGATGTCGCCCGGATTGCGCTGCCGCTGCTGGTGTACTTCATTGTTGTGTTCGGCGCCGGCATGGTCCTGGGCAGGGTCCTGGACCTGGGGTACCCCCGCACTGCCACGCTCGCCTTTACCGCCGCGGGCAACAACTTCGAACTGGCCATCGCCGTGGCGATCGGCACCTACGGCGTGACCTCCGGGCAGGCACTAGCCGGCGTCGTCGGGCCCCTGATCGAAGTGCCCGTGCTGGTGGCCTTGGTTTACGCCGCCCTGTGGGCGCAGAGGAAATACTGGCCCGCTGCTCCCGTCCCCGCCGTTTCCACAGAAAAGACCAACCGATGAGCGCCAGCCAGAAACCCTCCGTCTTGTTTGTCTGCGTGCACAACGCCGGCCGCTCACAGATGGCCGCCGCCTACCTCCGCAGCCTGGGCGAGGGGCGGATCGAGGTCCGGTCCGCCGGCTCCGCCCCCGCCGGGTCCGTGAATCCCGCCGCCGTGACTGCGATGGCCGAAGACGGCATCGACATGTCCGCGGAGCTGCCCAAGGTGCTGACCACGCAGGCCGTGCAGGAATCCGACGTGGTGATCACCATGGGCTGCGGCGACGCCTGCCCCATCTTCCCCGGGAAACGCTACGAAGACTGGAAACTCGAGGACCCCGCCGGCCAGGGCGTGGAAGCCGTCCGGCCCATCCGGGATGAAATCAAGGCCCGGGTTTCCGCACTCATCACCGACCTGCTGACCGCGACCTAATACCCGCGCTGAAGAGGAACACACCATGAACATTTCCGATCTTCCCGTCGCCGTGATCGGTGCCGGACCGGTAGGGCTGGCCGCCGCTGCCGAGCTGCTGGAACGCGGCCTCACCCCGATCATTTTCGAAGCCGGGCCAACACCGGCTGCCGCCGTGGCGTCTTGGGGCCACATCCGGCTCTTCTCACCGTGGCAGTACGACGTCGATCCCGCCGCCCGCCGCCTGCTCACCGCTGCCGGGTGGCAGGAACCCGACGCCGACACCCTGCCCACCGGGGCCGAGCTGTGGGAACGATACCTGCAGCCACTGGCTGCGAGCCCCGCGATCGCCGCCTCCCTGCACACCTCCACCCGGGTTGTGGCCGTCAGCCGCGAAGGCCTGGATAAAACCCGCACCGGCGGCCGGGAGGGCACGCCGTTCCTGATCCGCACGGAAGACGTCCGGGGTACGGCAGCCGAGTACCGGGCACGCGCCGTCATTGACGCCTCCGGCACCTGGAATACCCCGAACCCGCTGGGACAGGCCGGGCTGCCGGCCCCCGGGGAAGCCGAGGCGCTGGCGGCAGGGCTGATCACCGGTCCGCTGCCTGACGTTCTTGGCAGGGACCGTGCACGCTTTGCCGGTAAGCACGTGCTGGTGGTCGGCGCCGGCCACTCCGCCGCGAACACCCTGCTGGCCCTGGCTGAGCTGGCCGAACAGGAACCCGGAACCCGGATCAGCTGGGCCATCCGCAGTGCCTCCGCGGCCGGGGTGTACGGCGGCGGCGACCTGGACGGGCTGCCGGCCCGTGGCGCACTGGGCAGCCGGCTGCGCAACCTGGTGCAGGAGGGCCGGATCGAGCTGCACACCTCCTTCACCATCACCGGGTTCACAACCGACGGCATCCTGGCCGTGGCCGGGAAGACGCCGGCCGGGGAAAAGCTGCTGGAGGTGGACCGGCTGGTGCCCGCCACCGGCTTCCGCCCCGACCTGGGCATGCTGCGCGAAATCCGGCTGGACCTTGACCCTGCCGTGGAGGCGCCGCGGGAACTCGGACCGCTGATTGATCCCGAGTTCCACAGCTGCGGCACCGTGGCACCGCACGGCGCCACAATGCTGTCCCACCCGGAGCAGGACTTCTACATTGTGGGCATGAAGTCCTACGGCCGGGCGCCCACCTTCCTGATGGCCACCGGCTACGAGCAGGTCCGCTCCATCGCCGCCGCCTTGGCCGGAGACCGGGAGGCCGCCGATGACGTGCAGCTGGTCCTGCCCGAAACCGGTGTCTGTTCCACGGATCTGGGCGGCAGCTGCGACGCACCGGCGGGCGGCGGAGCAGCTGAAGCCTCCTGCTGCGGAACCGCGCCGGTCCCGGAACCCGATCCGGCGTCGTCGTGCTGCAGCGAACCTGAGGCGGAGCCGGAGCCCGCGTCGTCGTCGTGCTGCAGTGCGCCGGAACCGCAGTTCCTTGGCATTCCCACCGGACTGGCCCACGGCCGCTCCGCAGCACGAGGGAACTGAATGCCGGCTGCCCGGGTCTTTTCAGGTTGCCCAATGTACAGCTAACGGCCCTATCGGCCGGTCAAAAGCCCGCTAGCTGTACACTCGACGGCGTCGCCTGCGGGAATTCCCACGCTTGGTGACTGGTGGGGCACGTGGGACCTCACCGGAAACATCCGCACCACTGACTGGGAAGTTCTGCGGTGGTCAGGGCGGCAGCAGGAAACTGACCCCAAACCAGCAGAAAGCCGGGCCGCCTGGGCTGCCCGGCTCCGCTGTGAAGATTGGTGCGCGAACGAGTGCTACTTCTGCTCGTCGTCCTTATTGCCGCTCATGGCGTCCTTGGCCTTCTCCTTAGCCTGGTCCACCTGCTCGGGGTGATCCTTGGCCGCGTCCTTTGCCTTGTCTGCCATTCCGCCCAGATCTGCCATGGGATTCTGCCTTTCCTCGCTAGGGGCCGAAGCGCCTGCCCACTGCCTCGGTTGGTAGGACCCATCCTGCACCCGGGCGCCACCGAACGTAACCCCTGTCAGGTACGCCGGCGGAGGGCAGGCCCCTTGACTAGGTGTCCTCAGAGAACTAGGCGCTTTCCTCAGAGACGCGGATGAGGATCTTGCCGGTGGTGCCGTTTTCGACGGCGTCGTGTGCCGCAGCGGTTTCCTCCAGCGGGAACCAGGTCAGCGGCAGTCCGGCGGAGCCGCCCACCGGCAGGGCACCGTCGCGGAGGGCTGCGGTGATGTCCTCGGCGGCAGCATGCTGGGCGTCTTCACCCACCGTGTAGATGAGCACACCCTGCCAGCGGACGTTCTTGGCGAAGCTGGCCACGATGGGTGCAGTGAATTCCTCGCCGTTGTTGTTGGCGTAGTAGGCAATACTGCCGTGGTTGGCAATCACCTCCACGTCGAGGGCGGCGTTCTGCGCGGGGGAGACCTCCACAATCTGGTCCACACCGTTCGGGGCTACCTCGCGGATCCGGTCCGCTTCGGCGTCGTCGGGGTAGCGGACAATGTGGTGGGCGCCGGCGGCAGTAGCCAGTTCAGCCTTCGCATCGCTGCTCACCGTGGCAATCACGGTGGCTCCGGCCCAGACGGCGAACTGGATTGCAGCGTGCCCGACGGCGCCGGCACCGCCCTGGACCAGCACGGTGCGTCCGGCGAGGGCCCCGGGGGCGAGCCGGGCGGGGCCGTGTTCATGCACGGTCAGGGCGCGGTGCGCCGTCATGGCGGGCACGCCGAGGCTGGCGGCGACGTCAAACCCGATGCCTTCAGGCAGCTTCACCGCACGGTCCGCGGGGAGGACAGTGAATTCCTGTGCAGTGCCCGTGGGGCGGCCGTGCGCTGCCAGGTAAATCCACACCCGGTCACCTGGCTGCAGGTGCGTGACCCCCTCGCCGACGGCGTCCACCGTACCGGCGCCGTCCTGGTTCGGTACCACCTCGGGGAACGGAGGTTCCCCGGCGGCGCGGGCCTTCCAATCGGTGGGATTCACGCCGGAGATAGCGACGCGGACCCGCACTTCGCCCGGACCGGGCGCGGCGACGTCGCGCTCTGCGAGTGAAAGGACGGATGAAGGACCGGTGGCGGAGTACACGATTGATTTCATGGGCGGTACAAGTGCGGTGGCGGGCGATCTATTCCCGCCGGCTTCCTTCCGCGGAGGTACACCCATCGCGGAAAAACCGGTAACGGGTTAGCCTGACCCCTATGTTGACCGGCTCGGACAACCCGCGCGAGGAAACTCTGGCACATCGTGGTGCCGGGGCTCCCCGCCGGGCCGATGTCTGGGAAGTCTTCGACGAACTGCTGGAACGGGAGGCCGACCCGTCAACAGTTCTGCAGAGTGTGGCCAGGGTCCTGGGCCGCGGAGCCGGTTTCCGGGCGCCGGACGGGGCAGGGCTCACCGTTGATGCGGACGGGGCGGTACGGCGCGGCACGGGTCCCCTCCCTCGTGGCGCGCGCCGGATCCCGGGAGGTCTGCAGGTCTGGCTGGACGGATTGCCATGCCCGGAGGAGGATCTGCTCCTGCGCCGCCTCGGGATCACCGTGAAGGTGGCCCTGCGGCAGTCAGCCAGGGGTTCCCTACCGGCCGCCGAGGTGGTTTTTGATGCGAACCGCCGTCCGGATGAGCGGCTCACGGCGGCACGGCAGCTGGGGCTTTCCGCGGCTGAACTGCTCACCGTCATCGGTATCAGGGGCCCGGCGGAGGGGGTGCAGGAACTGGTGCGGCGGATCGGGAAAACGGCCTCGGTGCTGTGTACCTACGATGACGGGAAGGCCCTGTTCCTCGCAGCCGCAGGCGTAGCGGATACGCTGCAAAGCCTGGCCGTACCGACCGGGGTGCGGGCGGCGTTCTCACGCGGTGTCAATGTCCCGGACCTGCCGGCAGCTCACACCGAGGCGCTCCTGGGGCTGCGCTACGCTCTGCCGGCAACCCATGACAGTGCGCCCTATCCCACGAGTGAAGCGGTGCTGGTGGAGACAGCGGCCTTGGGCGGGTATGCCCTGCTGCCGGCGTACCTGACCCGGGAGCAGATAGACACCGTGGAGGACGTCCACGTACTCGATGCCTTGCGGAAGGCACACGGTCCGGAGATGCTGCGGATCCTCGAGGCGGTCGCGGCAACGGATTCCGTCCGGCAGGCAGCGCGCTCGGTGTATCTGCACCACAACTCCGTGGCCTACCGGGTTGAGCGCGCCGAGCAGGCACTGGGCTTCACCATCACGGAACCGTACGGACGGACCCGGCTCTTCATTGCCCTCTGTCTGCGCCGGGTCCGCGACTCCGCGGAGCAGGACACGTCCGGCACCTAAGGCCTGGCCGGGTCCTGAAACCGCCAGATGGCGTGCGCCGGAGGGTTTGTTGAGCCACTTGGCCGAAGACGTGTCCCCGGGTTCGATACAGACTGATGGGCACCAGAAAGCCTGGGCCGGCAATGACGCCGGAAAAGGACGGAGTGTCCCGATGACTGTATCGGACGGGCAAACAACCGACTACGACGCCGTAATTGTGGGCGCGGGGTTCGCAGGCCTGTACATGTTGAAACGGCTGCGCGATGACCTGGGGCTCAACGTACGGGTCTTTGAACGGGGAGACGGGGTAGGCGGGACCTGGTACTGGAACAGGTACCCGGGGGCGCGGTGCGACGTTGAGTCACTGTTTTATTCCTATTCCTTCTCGCCGGAGCTCCAGCAGGAATGGCAATGGACCGAGCGCTACCCGACCCAGCCGGAGATCCTGCGGTACGCAAACCACGTGGCTGACCGGTTCGGGCTTCGTCCCGACATTGCCTTCTCCACCTCGATCGACAGTGCCCGGTACGACGAAGCGCAGGATCGCTGGACGGTGTACACGGACGACGGCCTCGTTACCACCGCGCAGTACCTGATTACCGCCGTCGGCTGCCTCTCTGCCTCCCGCGTGCCGGACTTCGAGGGCATGGAGACCTTTAGCGGGCCGACGTACCACACCGGGCGGTGGCCCCATGAGGAGGTCGACTTCACCGGCCGCCGGGTGGCGGTGATCGGCACCGGATCCTCGGGAATCCAGTCCATCCCCGTGATTGCCGCTCAGGCGGCGCATGTCACGGTCTTCCAGCGGACTCCGAACTTCTCGGTGCCGGCGGTGAACGGACCGTTGAGCGCTGCAGAGATCGAGCAGACCAAGGCGAACTACGAGCAGCTGCGTCAGGCGGCACGGATCTCGCCCACCGGGACGAATCCCGCGGCCCCCATCGGCAGCGCACTTGAACTGCCCGAGGATGTCCGGACCCGGGAAATGAAGGAGCGTTGGGACTACGGCGGTGCGGGCTTCCTGTCCGCGTTCATCGATACGGGGGTAAACGCCGAAGCCAACGAGGTGGTGGCGGAGTTTGTCCGTGACCGGATCCGCGAGGTAGTTGAGCGCCCGGATATCGCCGACCTCCTGGTGCCGCGGGACCATCCGATCGGGACGAAGCGGATCTGCGTGGACACGGACTACTACGCAACCTACAACCGGGACAACGTCACCCTCGTCAGTGTCCGCGAGACGCCGATTGAACGGATCACCGAGCGCGGTGTGGTAGTGGCAGGGGAACTCTACGAAGTGGATGACATTGTCTACGCCACCGGTTTCGATGCGATGACCGGCCCACTGAACGCCATCGACATCCGCGGGACGGACGGCGTGGCACTCCGGGAGAAGTGGGTAGCCGGGCCCCGCACCTACCTGGGCATCGCCAGCGCGGGGTTCCCCAACCTCTTTATGATCACTGCCCCCGGCAGCCCGTCCGTGCTGAGCAACATGATGGTCTCGATAGAACAGCACGTGGACTGGATTACCGACCACATCGCGTACGCCCGGGACCACGGCGTCACCAGGACCGACGCCGACCCGACGGCGGAGGAGAACTGGGGCGACCACGTCAACGAGGTAGCCAACATGACCCTCCATCCCCGGGCGGCGTCCTGGTACATGGGCGCCAATATCCCCGGTAAGCCCCGGGTCTTTATGCCGTACATCGGCGGTGTCGGTGCCTACCGCCAGCTGTGTGACCAGGTGGCAGCGGATGGCTACCGCGGTTTCACCCTCAAAACCTCCACCGATGTACGCCCCTCCCGGCAGTCAGCTTCCCAGGCCCCGGTGCCTGCCGAATCCTGACCCCGTCGAATCACTCCCACCTCCCAACAGAATGAAGGACGCCATGACCCTGAAACCCGCTTCATCCATCAGTTCCCGGCATCTGATTGACCCTGAAATTGTCGATCTGCTCGACGTTTTCCCGGTCCTGAACCTTTCGGCCGAGACGCTTCCGAGTGTCCGCGAAATGATGGGAGCCCCGGTCGAGGATGCCCCGGACCCCCAGGAGCTCTTCCCCGACGTCACGACCACCGAGTACTTCGTCCCCGGCGCCGAGGGCGACCCCGACGTGCGGGTCCTCTACTACGAACCCAAAAACAAAACGACGACGTCCTCTGCCGGCATGGTCTGGATCCACGGCGGGGGATACGTCATTGGGTCCGCCGACGCCGACGAGATTCTGTGCCGCCGGATTGTCGCCGAGACCGGGGCATCCATAGCCTCGGTGGACTATCGGCTCGCCCCCGAGACAGCGGCGCCGGGTCTGGTGGAGGACTGCTATGCCGCGCTTCGGTGGCTGCACGGCAAAGCCGCCGAATTCGGTATCGATGCTGCCCGTATCGCGGTGGGCGGTGCCAGCGCCGGCGGCGGGCTGGCTGCCTGCCTGGCGATCCTGGCCCGGGACCGCGGCGAGTTCCCCATCGCCTACCAGCTGCTGATCTATCCGATGCTGGATGACCGCACGGCCAGCACCCGGGACCCGCACCCGTACGCCGGTGAGTTCCTGTGGACACAGTCGGACAACCGCTTCGGCTGGACCTCGATCCTTGGCCACGAACCGGGCATCGACGGCGTATCACCCTATACGGCCGCTGCCCGGGTGGAGAGTGTGGCCGGACTGCCGGCGGCGTTCATCAGCGTGGGTGCCCTGGACCTGTTCCTGGAGGAGGACATCGACTATGCCCGCCGGCTGATTGCCGCAGGCGTGCCCACCGAACTGCATGTTTACCCCGGGGCCTACCACGCCTATGACATGAACCCGCAGGCCCAGGTCACCGGGTCCTATTTCCGGGACTTCCTGGGCGGACTGAGCCGGTCACTCAAGGGTTAGCTGCACTCTTTGAAAGAGCGGCGGTCCGGTACACCCGGGCCGCCGCTTCGGCGTCCACCGCCCGCTTTCAGGCCGCGCTCACCGGCCGAAGCGCTCGCGGACCAACCCGATCAGCTGCTTGAGCTCGCTGACCCGCAGCAGCCGCAGCATGCCCAAGTAGACGGCGAGCATCAGCACACCGCCCACGGCCAGCACCACCACGGAGTTGAGCCTGGACTGCCAGAAATAGCCGCCCACCTCGTTGGCGCCGAACACCCGGCACAGGGCTGCGCCGGAAGCGGCGGCGGCAAGCCCGGCGAGGGCAAGCCGGACATACACGTCGAAAACGTGCCCGGCACCGTAGGGCCCGATGGCCCGGGTGAGGAAGAGATGGCTCACGACGACGGCGATCACGTTGCCCAGGGAGTAGGCAGCCGCGAGCGTGGGCACAATAAAACGCGGGTCCAGCATGCCGGCGGTCAGGGCAAGGGCCACCCCCACGGCGGAGAGGATCAGCTGGATTTTCAGCGGCGTCCGAACATCCTCGGCGGCATAAAAGACCCGGGTGAGGAAGAAGTTGATGCTCAGGAACGGGGTACCCACGGCGAGGATGGCGATGATGGTGCCGTTGAGCGTGGCCACCTCGGGGGATTCGCTGAAGAGCATGCCGAGCGGGCCGGCCAACGCCAGCAGGGCGGCCGCGCCGAAGACAGTGGCCACACCGGTGAACCGCAGCCCCCGGGAGAGCACCGCCCGCACTGCGGCAAGATCGCCGTTCGCGGACGCGGCGGAGAGCTGGTTGAACATGATGGTGGCCAGGGACAGGGCTATGACGGCGTGCGGAAGCTGGTACATCAGGACGCCGGTATCCAGGTTGCTGGAGCCGGCAATCTGAACCGGCGGATCCTGCGCCAAAAGACCTTTCCGTGCGTCGGAGGCGATGGTGGCAATGCGCAGGTTTACGAAGTACAGCCCGTTGCCCACCAGCATCGTGATGATGGTGACGGACGCCAGTCTGCCGGTCCGTCCCAGCCCGGTCCCGCGCAGGCCGAACCTGGGTTTCAGGCCCAGCTTGAGCCGTTGAAGGGGAATAAGCAGGACCAGGGCCTGCACGGCCACACCGAGTGTCATGCCCCCTGCCACCAGGAGGGTCTGCGCCGAGGTCCAGGTCTCGGGGGTGTGCTCCTGCGTGCCTTCGCCGCCCATCACCACCAGGAAGACCGTCAGAAACGCGATGGACACCACGTTGTTCACCACGGGAGCCCACATATAGGGGCCAAAAGAGCCGTTGGCATTCAGGATCTGGCCCACCACGGCATACATCCCGTAGAAAAAGATCTGCGGCAGGCACCAGTAGGCAAACAGCGTGGCCAGCTGCAGGCGTTCATCGGTGAAACCGGTGGTCAGATCCACGATGAGCGGGGCCGCGAGGGTCGCCAGGACCGTGAGGACCAGCAGTACGGCGGCGGCGAGGGTCAGCAGCCTGCTGACGTAGTCCGCTCCGCGGTCCGGCTGCCTGCTCGCGCGGATGATCTGCGGAACCAGGACGGCGTTAAAGACGCCGCCGGCAACCATCAGGTAAATGAAGTTGGGCAGGCTGTTCGCCGAGTTGAACGGATCCGAGACCCCGCCGGCCGTACCGATGGCGGCGGCAAGCAGCGCCGTCCGGATGAGGCCGAGGATCCGGGAGGCCACGGTGCCGGCCGCCATGACGGCGCCGGCGCGGACGGTAGACCCCGCCTCTGCGGGGCCGTCAACGGCCGCGGGCGCCGCGTTCGGCGGCGGACCGGAGGGTGTACTCATATCGGCCATCGTTTCACGGCACACCGGTAGGCAGCCGCCTCCCGGCACGGGCGCGCAGCTACCGGACCGGGTCCTCGCCAGCCCAGGCCTTCGCGTAGAAGCGTGGCGACAGGGAATCCAGCAGCAGGGAGTATGCCTCGGGTTCCAGCGCCTGCGCCGAGCTTTCCGGGACCGCCGGGGCGAAGGCGGAGACGCCAAGCCCGGCGGAGTTATCCCGCAGGGTCAGGCCGGCGGCTTCGAGCAGGGTCGGGTACATGTTCAGCTGGTCAATGTCGGAGCGCAGCGGCTGGCTTCCGCCGGGAACCCAGACGCGGTTGAAGATGGTGCGGTTGGGGTGGTGGTCCAGCTGTTCGTGGAACGCGTCGCCGGCACTCATGTGCTTAAGGTGATCGCCCATGATCACCACCGCTGTGTCCTCGAGGTATCCCTGGGCTTCCATGTACTCCACAAAGCCGGCCACCTGGGTGAGGGAGCAGGCGAACACGGACGTGACCGCGCTATCCGTGTCCACATCGCAGTAATCGTAAATGTGGACCGGCTCGTGGGTGTCCAGGGTCAGCACGGAGAGGTTGAATGGCTGCCCGGTGCGTTCTGCCTCGGCGTGCAGCTCGTCCATCTGCTCCTTGGCGTGGGCGAGCAGGCGCTCGTCGCTCAGGCCCCAGTCCTTGCGGAAGTTCTCCTCGGGTTCCCCGGTGGCGCGCCATTCGTTGAGGCCCTTGACCTCGGAGTAGCCGTGGCTGCCCAGGAAGGTGTCCTTCGCGGCGAACGAGGAGTTGGCGCCGCCCAGGAAGACGCTGGTGTAGCCGTGGTCCTCCAGGACGTCGCCCAGGCAGGTGGAGCCGCCCAGATAGGTGTCGACGTCTTCGCCGAGTTCGTTGGTGGCACTGCCGCCGCCCAGGCCCGAGCCCTTCAGGGGAATGCCGCACTGGGTGGAAACCAGGCCGGCCATGGTCCAGCCCCCGCCGTTGTACTGCTGCAGGTTTTCCACGCTCTGCCAGCCTTCTTCGGCCGGGGTGGCTTCCTTGAGGGGAGCGAAGGCGTCCTTTTCGAAGAGCTGGTCATCGGCGAGGGTGGCTTCGCCGGATTCAAGGTAAATGGTCACCAGGTTGCGCTTGTTCTCCGCGCCGGTGACGTTCGGCTCCGCGTAGTAGTCCCCGATGTCATAAGGGGAATTCGCGGCCTTGATGTAATCGCCCACGCCCACAGTGGTGGCGAAGGCCGTGGTGCCGCCGATGACCACCGCGCCCACCAGGACGGTGGAGACGCTGCGCATGACCCAGCGCGAGCGCGGGGAGGAAAGGTGCTGGCCCCGGGCGCGGTGCTTGCGGCGCCGGGAACGCTGCCAATAGGCGATGGCCAGGGTGATGAGCACGGGCAGGACGCCGACGCCGAGGATGCCCATCCAGACGATGGATCCGCCTCCGCCGTCGGTTTCCACCGACACGAGGTTCAGGAGCATCTGCCCTACCGTGATCTCGCCCCAGAACATCCGGATGCCGATGGCTGCGATGAGCAGGGTGAGGCCCAGCCAGATGAGGAGGTAGACAAGAAGATGCCCTACCACGGCGCCGCTCCGTCGGGCCACGTGAAGATTACGGCCGGACATGGCTACACCTCTCGTTCTGGACGCACGTTTCTCCGGGCACCCTTGACATTCACCCGTTCTCGGGTCATAGAAGACTAATACCGTTAGGGTACCCGTTCAACATGATGGTGCGTTTAGTAACCAGTTGCACACCCGTTGCAGCGGCCTCACCAGCCGCCGCGCGTGGGGGTATGGCCCTTCCTGGCGTTCTCCGGCATGGCCATTTCCGCCCGCAGGCCAAGCAGCCGGATCGGGCGGCCGGGCTCGATGGCCCGGGCGAGCTCCAGTGCCCGGTCCAGGACTTCGCCCGGGTCGCGGGTTTCCGGGATCTTCCTGGCGTGGGTCTTGGTGGTGAACGGTGCGTAGCGGACCTTCAGGGTCAGCCCGATCACCGGCCGCCCTTCGGCTTCCACGTCTTTCAGGACGTTCGCGGCCAGCTCCCGCACGGCGTCCTCTACCTGTGCCGCCTCGGTGAGGTCCTGCTGAAAGGTGGTTTCCCGGCTGTGTCCGCGGGCCACCCACGGGGTGTCGTCAACGGTACCGGCGCCGTCGCCGCGGCCCAGCTGCGCATACCAGGGGCCCATCTTCGGCCCGAACTCGGGCACCAGCGACTGCGGATCAGCGGCGGCCAGCTCCGCAACGGTGGTGATGCCCAGCTTCACGAGCCGGGCGGAGATTTTGTTGCCAACGCCCCACAGCTCCTTGGTGGGCCGGGCCCCCATGACCTCCAGCCAGTTCTCCTTGGTGAGGCGGAAAACCCCGGCGGGCTTGCCCAGGTCGGTGGCGTTTTTTGCCCGCACCAGGGTGTCGCCGATGCCCACGCTGCAGTGCAGTTGCGTCTGCTCCAGGACTGCGGACTGCAACTGGCGGGCGTAGGCCTCGGGATCGTCCGTGGACGTGCCGACGAAGGCTTCGTCCCAGCCCAGGACCTGCACGACGGCGCCGGGCCGGGCGCGCAGCGTGGCCATCACCGTCTCCGAGGCGGCGAGGTAGGCGTCGGCGTCGACCGGAAGGATCACGGCGTCGGGCACCTTCCGGGCCGCAATCCGCAGCGGCATCCCGGAGCCAACGCCGAAGGCCCGGGCTTCGTAGGAAGCTGTGGAGACCACCGCCCGTTCAGTGGGGTCACCGCGGCCGCCCACGATCACCGGCTTGCCGGCAAGTTCCGGGCGCCTCAGCACCTCGACGGCGGCAATGAACTGGTCGAGGTCAACATGCAGCACCCAGGGGATAGCGTCCACGCGACCAGTGTGCCGCAGGCACCGCTGCGGGACCAGCAAAAATTTCCCGACAGAGGCGCGAACAGTTCAGTCCTCAGCCGTTGCCTGCGGCCAGGCGCGCCACCTGCCGGAGAATGCGCGCGGCACGCACGGCATCATTGGGGGCGGTGACCACCTGCAGCAGGACCGGATACCGGGCAGAGCGGCTGAGCGCGGCAAACGCGGCGGTTGCGGCGGGATCGGCGTCGAGCGCGGTCTGCAGATCCGTGGGGACGTCGAGCGCGGCAGCTCCGGGATAGGCGCTGTCCCAGCGGCCGTCCGCCTTGGCACGGGAGATTTCGGCGTAACCGCGTTCCCGCATCCTGCCGGCAGTAATAAGGCCTGCGGTCAGTTCGATGTTCCGCTTCGACCACAGCGACCGCGCCCGGCGGGGCGTGAAGTGCTGCCGGTAGGTCCCCTGGTCTCCGCTGTTCCTCCGCCCGTCAATCCAGCCGCTGCACAGGGCCTCCTCCAAGGCCTGGGCGTAGCTCAGCGACGTGGGCGAATGAATGCCCTTCTTTGCGAGGACCAGGCGGACACCGTTGCTGCAGGATTCGTTTTCCTCCAGCCACTCCCGCCAGGCGGCGGCGTCAGCCACCGTCAGTTCTGGAACGGCAGGAGATGGGATTGCGGGCATGCTTCGAGTCTGGCGTATAACCAGGACAACTACGGTCCGCTATCCGGAGCGGACCGGCGCAGACCGCCGGCCCGCACCGTTTACACCGCCAGTGCTGCGTGCGGGTAAACGGCCTGACGGCGCTGGAACTGCAGCACGTCCTTGTTCCGGATGACGCCGTCGCTGATCTCGATCGCCTGCCGGATGGTGTCGTTTTCCGCCCAGGCCGCGGGTCCGCCGATGACGGTTTCCAGGAACGGCAGCAGGGCCTCGCTGATTTCCCAACTGGCGGAGTTCCACAGGTAGGACGGACTGTGGTCCACGGCGTAGTAGTTGATGTGCTCACCCACCTCGAACATGGGGTCCGCGAAGGTAGTGGTTTTCGCCCACTCGAAGCCCATGCCCTCGTCGCAGGACACATCCACAATCAGGCTCCCGGGCCGGAAGGCGGCCAGGTCCTCGGTGCGCAGATAGGTCAGCGGGGCATTGGGATCCTGGAGCGTGCAGTTCACCACAATGTCGCTCTGGGCCAGGAACGGGGCGAGCGGCACCCGGCCGCGTTCGGTGATGACTTCGCTGAGGAACGGCGCAGAGTCATTGTGGTCGAACTGGGCTATCCGCACCGAGTGGATAGGGGAGCCCACTGCCGCGACGCCGCGGTTGGTCAGTACCTGGACGTCGTGGATGCCGTGCGCGTTCAGTGCGGTCACGGCCCCGCGGGCGGTGGCACCGAAACCGATAACGACGGCGCTGAGCCGGCGGCCGTAATCGCCCGTGACGCCGGTCAGGGCGAGGGAATGCAGCACGGAGCTGTAACCGGCCAGCTCATTGTTCTTGTGGAACACGTGCAGGCCGAAGCCGCCGTCGCCGGCCCAGTGGTTCATGGCCTCGAAGGCAATCAGCGTGAGTTTCTTATCGATCGCGAGCTGGGTGATGGCCCGGTCCTGCACACAGTGCGGCCAGCCCCAGAGGGTCTGCCCGTCCCGCAGCTCGGCAAGGTCCTCCGGCTGCGGCTTGGCCAGCAGGACGACGTCGGCCTCCGCCACTACCTGGGCCCGGGGAAGGATTGCGCCCACCAGCGGTTTCAGCACGGCGTCGGACACACCGAAACTCTCGCCGTACCCCGTTTCGAGGATCAGCTGCTGCCGCACCTCCGGCGCGATGCGTTCCAGATGCAGCGGGTGGAGGGGCAGCCGGCGTTCGGCGGGCTTGCGGGTGCTGGCCAGGACACCGAGAGTGAGATGGTCCTCGGGGCCGGTCACTTCTTTTGGTTGCTTGCTGGCTTTGAGCCGGTGGCCTTGTCCATGGAACCGGACGGAGCTGCTGCGGCCTTCTTCTCGGCGCGTTTTTCCTTGATGGATTTGCCGGACTTCTTGGATGCTGCTTGGCGCGGGGACTTGTCTGACATGTTCGCTCCTGTAGCGGAACCGGAGGGGTTCCTGACTCTGAACCATACAGGTCCGGTTCGTCTCCGGGTTACGCATGTTTTTGCGGAGTACCCGGGCCTGCCCCGTGCCTGGGTATACCGGCCATGACCGCCGTGCATGAGGCAGAAGGCACCGCGATCTACTTCAGCGATAAGGCCCCGGTGGGTGAGACCTTGTACAGGCCCACGGTGCCGGACCCGCCCTGCTCCGCGAGCGATTTGGACCGGACCTTCACCTCGAAGGATCCGTCCGGCTTCTCGAACACGTCGTACACCAGGTCCGGGCTGTTCTGCAGGGAATCGGCGACGATCTGCTGTGCGGTGTCGGCAGTCAACGGGGCCTGGGCCCCCGGGAGGGCCGGTGCGGACACGGCAGGCGGTTCCGCGGTCGCCTCCGGGACTGACACTTCGCCCGCAGGCGGTGAGGGCTGCCGGGTGACCGGAGCGGGTGCCGCTGACTTCGCAGCCGTCGCGGAAGGTGTCCGGGACGGTGCGGGATCCGCCGCCTCCGGGCTGACGCTGCAGCCGGAGACAGCCGCCGCCGAGAGGACTAAAGCGGACAGCATTAAAACGGTGGTCCTGGTTGAACTGTTTTCCATACGCAAAGCGATTTCCCCCTGAACAACTGTTAGGCAACCTATCTGCGGGAGCCTAGGCGATGGCGGACCGCCGCTCAAACCCTGGAAGAGGCCGCTGTGGTTCCGGACGTTGGCGGATGACCATTTCGTTCGTGTGGCTTTGCCGTCAACGCCGGTGCAGGAAACGCGCGGGCCGCAATCAGTGAATAGGCCAGCAGGAAGGCGAGCGAAAACGGGAGGGCCGCCAGCGGCATATCGGTGGCGTTGGGGTCTGACAGCCCCACCGATCCCAGGGCAAAAACACCGACATTGTTGATGACATGCAGGGCGATGGCCGCTTCGAGGCCGCCGGTGCGCCAGGCCAGCCAGCCCGTGGCAACAGCGAAGGCGGCAACATCAATCTGCCCCACCAGCCCGTACCCGTGGCCGAGGACAAACAACGGAACCGGCAGCAGGATTGCAAAGGCCGGATGCCGCAGCCAGGAACCTATGCCCTGCATCAGCAGGCCGCGAAAGGCGTATTCCTCTGCGGTGGCCTGCAGCGGCACAACGGCCAGGACCACCAGCAGCAAAAGCCACACGTTGCCGGAGCTTCCGTCCCCGCGGCCCTCACCGGCCTGCACCCAAGCCTCCGGCAGCAGCAGGCTCAGGCCGTTCCACACCACAAACAGCACTGCGGCCAACCCGAGCAGGCGGGGAAAGACGCGCCAGCGCAGCCGGCCGGTGACGGATGAGAGTGTGCCGGCCGGACGCCTGCCTCCCCAGCGGACGCCCAGTGCTGCCGCCGGCCACAGAAGGCAGATTGTGGCAAGCATAAAGAGCAACTGGGCGGGATCGGTGAGGTCCGCGTCCGCGGAGACCGCCCGGTCCACGGCGGTGCCAATGGAAGGCACGAAGATGCCCGCCACCACCAGCGCAACCACTGCCAGCAGCATCAGGACTGCGAACACAGCTACGGCAACCAGAAGGGTGGTTAGCGGGTGCCACCACCTGTTGCCGGGCCGGGCAAGGGCTGCCCGGTGATACGGGTAGGGCTCCGCTGGGAGCTGGGGCAGGTCAGGGACCGGCGGGTCCCGGTGCGGGTCAGTGAATGTCATGAAACCAGCCTGACCGCAGCATGCCGGCTCCCGCTTCGGCCAACCGGTCCTAACCGCCTGCCGGATGGAGGAGATAACCTCATGCTTTCGGCCAATTGCGGGCCCGGCACACAGCTCACTAGGATCGGTGGAATGCCGCCTCTGAGACAACGCCACAGCGCCTGGAGAGTGGCCGGTATTACCGCCGGGACCGGGGTGGCGGGGCTGCTGCTTTTCCTGGTGGCCCAAGGCGCCATGATGCCGCCCGAAGGAGAAGCGGTCACGGGCAGGTTCGCCGCCCTAATGTTCCTGGACTTCCTCCTGGGCCTTGCCGCGCTTGGGCTGCTGCCCCTTGCCCTGCGCCGGGCACCGGTGGGTGCCGGGCTGGCCATCATTGCCGTGAGCGGGCTCTCCAGCCTGGCTTTCCCGGCGGCCTGCCTGTGCATTATCCGCATTGCCGCGCTGCGGCGTCCCCGGTACGTGGCCGCGACCGCGGCAGTCTTTACCGCGGGGATGGCCGCCGGCACGGCCGTCAACCCCGGCGATCCGATCGACGGCGAGATCTGGTGGGTGCTCCTGGTCGCAGTGGTCCCGCTGGTGGTCCTGGTGCTTATCGGCCTGAACCGCGGCGCGCGGCAGCAGCTGATCGTCTCGCTGCACCACGAAGCGGACAGTGCACGCCGGGAACAGGACGCCCGCGCGGACCAGGCGCGGCTGGCCGAACGCACCCGGATCGCCCGGGAAATGCACGACACCCTGGCCCACCGGCTCAGCCTGATCAGCATGCATGCCGGAGCCTTGGAATACCGGACGGATCTGGACGCCGAGACCATCCGTTCCACGGCCGGGATGCTGCGGGAGACCGCGCATAAGGCAGCAACGGAACTGCGCACCGTGCTGACGGTCCTGCGGGAGGACGAGGCGGAGGCTGCGCCCCAGCCGAACATCGCATCCATTCCGGCATTGGTGGATTCCGCGCGTGCGGCCGGCACCGAGATCACCCTGAGTATTGAACCGGCCCTGCTGGCATCCGGGGAGGATGCTCCCGCGGACGCCACCTCCCGTCACCTGTACCGCGTGGCGCAGGAAGGCATTACCAACGCCCAGAAACACGCCCCGGGCCATCCGGTGACCGTGTCCCTGACCGGTGCCCCCGGACACGGGATTACCGTGAAAGTGAGCAATCCGATTTCCGGCTCTCCGCGCCGCTCGCCGGATGGGCTGGGCCTGATCGGGCTGGCCGAACGGGCCCGGCTCTCCGGTGGGTCCTTTGAATCGGGGGACCGCCAGGGCGTTTACATGACCAAAGTGGAGGTGCCGTGGTGAAGGCGGACAAAGTGCGGGTAATGGTGGTGGATGATGAGCCCCTGATCCGGGCGGGGCTGCGGCTCATCCTCGATGGGGCGCCGGACCTTTCCATTGTCGGTGAAGCGGGCGACGGTGAAACCGCCGTCCGGCTCGCCGCCGAGCTGGAGCCCGACGTCGTACTGATGGACATCCGCATGCCCCGCCTGAGCGGGATCGGGGCCACTGAACGCATGACCGTGCTGCCCGTCCCGCCCAAGGTGATTGTCCTGACCTCATTCGAGACGGATGATTTCATTCTGTCCGCGCTGCGGGCCGGGGCCAGCGGTTTCCTGCTGAAGGACACCGCGCCGGCCGACATAGTCTCAGCGGTCCGCGCCGCGGCGGAGGACAAGCTGCGCTTCTCCCCGGGAATCCTTAAACGTATTGTCGCGGCCGCGGCCACGGTCCGGCCGGCGCCCGCGGTACAGCCCAATCCGCTGCTGGAGCTCAGTGAGCGGGAGCGCGCCGTGGCCCGTGCCGTTGCCCGCGGCC
This sequence comes from Arthrobacter sp. Y3225209, assembly GCF_059090685.1. NCBI lineage: Bacteria > Bacillati > Actinomycetota > Actinomycetes > Micrococcales > Micrococcaceae > Arthrobacter > Arthrobacter sp. Y3225209. Next base: position 4,287 of record NZ_JBNHFW010000024.1, on the reverse strand, counting down.
TGACCAACACGGAAATCGGCGCCGAACTCTTCGTCAGCGTGGCTACGGTGAAAACCCATATTGCCAGTGCCTTCACCAAACTCGACGTCACCAACCGTGTCCAGTTGGCCGTGACCGTCCTCCAGGCCGACGCACCGGCCGGGTAGCTTCGGGACCGTTGCCGCCCTGCTTCTCCTAAAAGGGGAAGCCGGCAGGCCGCCATCACTGCGGCCTGCCGGTTTCCCGCGCCTGGGGGAAGGTGCGCCCTCCTAGAGCTCCGCGGCAACCTTCCACGAGGAGTGGATAGCGCCGTGGATGTAGTTGACGGCGCCGGCGTCACCCACAACGTCGACGTCGATGCCCAGGTCCGCCGCCCGCAGCTCGTCCGCCAGTGGTGAGGCCGACGTCGTACCGTCTGCGTAGACCACCATGTCCGCGCGAGCGGTGAAGCTCTCTTCGCCCACGGTCCACTCCACGCTCTTGGGCGTGATGCGGGTGATGGAGGCATTGCGGTGGATCTTCACCCCGTGCTTCTCGGCATCCTTCACCGCGGTCCAGCGCCGGGGCATGGCCAGCGGCAGGCCGAGCTGCTGCTTTTCGTGCAGCAGCGTCACGCGGCGGCCGCGCTCGGCGAGGAATTCGGCCAGTTCCAGGCCCACCAGCGAACCGCCGATAACCACCACGTCCTTGCCCATGGGCAGCCAGAACCTGGTGAACTGGCGGACAAACTCGGGGCTCTTGGTGATGCCGGAGAGCCGGCCCAGCTTGCCCAGGGTGCTCAGTACCGCACCGGCTTCCTCGGCAGTGGCCGTTCCGAGCATCATGGCGCGCAGCGTGTCACCGGTCTGCACCACGGGCAGGTCACCGCCGGGGAAGTCCGGCTTGGGGCGGACGGCGCCGGTGGCAATGATGACGTGGTCCGGGTGCAGGGCCCGAATGGATTCCACCGTGGCAGGGGTGTTCAGCTTCACCGCAATGTTCAGCCGCCGGATTTCGGACTTGAACCAGCGCAGCAGCCGCTCGTTGTCCGGGGTGGTCATGGTGGAGAACCACATGGTCCCGCCCAGACGGTCCGACTTGTCCACCACGGTGACGCGGTGGCCGCGTTCGGTCAGCACGCGGGCGCTTTCCAGACCTGCGGGACCGGCACCGACAATGACCACGTGCTTGGTGGCGGAGGCGGGCTTCAGCGGCAGCAGCGCCTCGTTGCCCAGTGCAGGGTTGACGGCGCAGAACGGGGTGTCGTCAAAGAAGTTCTCGGCCACGCACAGGTAGCAGTTGATGCAGGGGCGGACCTGGTCAAACCTGCCGTCGCGGATCTTGTTCGGCAGTTCCGGATCGGCCAGCAGCTGGCGGCCCATGGCCGCGAAGTCGATCTGCCCGGCGGCCAGTGCCTTCTCGGACACCTCCGGCAGCATACGGCCGACGGCGATGACGGGAACGCTGACCTGCTTTTTGATCTCGGCTGCGTTCTCCAGGTAGGCGCCGACCTTGTTGGGCAGCGGGCCGTCGGTGAAGTTATCGAACGGGTTGCGGCCCCAGCCGGTGACGTGAATGGCATCGGCGCCGGCGGCTTCGAACAGCTTCGAGGCTTCCGTGGCTTCCTCGAGGGTGAGTCCGCCGTCCTGTCCGTATTCTTCACCGGCGACACGGACGAGGATGGCCAGGCGGTCGCCGACGCGCTCCTTGACGGCGCTGATGACCTCGCAGGCCAGCCGAGCCCGGTTTTCCAGCGAACCGCCGTACTGATCCGTGCGCTTGTTGTCGCGCTGGTTCAGGAACACCCCGAGGATGTACCCGTGGGCTGCGTGGATTTCGATGGCGTCGCAGCCGGCCTTGGCGATGCGCTCGGCGGCATCGGCCCAGGTGGTGACCAGCCAGGCGATGTCCTCGGCCGTCATCTCCTTGTAGGACGTCTGCTTGCCGGCGGTGGCGGCGCCCATCTTGCCGAGTTCTTCGCGGGTGCTGTCAGCCAGGGCGGACATGTCATAGCTGTAGTCCGGCTGGTTCGGGGCGAGCACGGGGCGGTCGTTGGCGGTGTCGACGCGGGCCACCTTGCCGTGGTGGGTGGACTGGATGCAGAGCTTGCTGCCGGCGGCGTGGACGGCATCGGCCAGCGCCTTGAGACCGGGGATGTACTTGTCATCGGAGAGGCCCGGCTCCTTCATGGAGGCCGCGCCGTACGGGAACGCGATGGCACAGGCGCCGGTGATGATCAGGCCGGCGCCGCCCTTGGCGCGGGCCACATAGTGGTCAATCTCCGGCTGTTCGATCTCACCGTGCTCCGAGACATTCATGTCCATCGCAGGGAGGACGATCCGGTTGTGCGTTTCCATGGGGCCGATACGGCCCGGAGACATCAGGTGGGGGAAGGTTTTAGTACTCACAGTGGTACTTTACCGCTGATGTTTACGGTGTAAACACACGATGTCGGGTGGGCCACGTACAGCCGTTTATGCCCCTCGGCGGGCGCCCGGGCGGGCGTTTTCCCTCTCCGCGGTTGAGTACGCTGGAAGGATGCGCAAGGAAACTCTCTGGGAAGCCAAAAAGAAGCAAAATCCGGGACATTCCGCCTGGTATATCCAGCGGTTCGAGCAGATGAGGGAGCAGGGTGCGGATCTGCACGGTGAGGCCCGGATGATCGACGCCATGGTGCCGCGCGGCGCTCGGATCCTCGACGCCGGGGCCGGGCCCGGCCGGGTGGGCGGCGAGCTGGCGCGGCGCGGGCACGCCGTCGTCGGTGTGGATGTGGACCCGGAGCTGATCGACGCTGCCCGGAACGACCACCCGCAGGCCACCTGGCTGGTCGGGGACCTGACCGAACTGGACCTGCCCGCTGAGGGCATCCGCGAGCCGTTTGACCTGATTGTCTGCGCCGGCAACGTGATGACGTTTCTGGCCCCCGGCACCGCGCCTGAAGTGCTGGCCCGGATGCGTGCGCACCTCGCGCCGGAAGGGCGGGTGGTGATCGGCTTCGGCGCCGGGCGCGGTTACGACTTCGGACAGTTCTTCGCCGACGCCGAGGCAGCCGGGCTGGGCGTGGAACTGAAGCTGTCCACCTGGGACCTGCGCCCGCTGACCCCGGACGCCGGCTTCCTGGTGGCGGTACTCTCGGCCGCACGCGGCGGCGGGGAGTGAGACGTCCCGTCCTGCTGGACTCCGACGCCCCGTCGGCAGCGTGGCTGGACGCGTTAGCCGACCTGGCCCGCCGGACCGCGGCGGTGGAAGGATCTGTCGACGCCGCCCTGGGCCTGCTGGCACCGGCTGAGACGCTGGCGCCGCTGCCCGGCACCGGCACCACGATGCGGCTCTGGGAGCTGCTGGCCACCCTGGGTGCGGCAGACCTTACCGCGGCCCGGGTAGTCGAGCCCCACCTCGACGCCCTGGCCATTCTTGCCCAGGCCGGCCTGGACCATCCAGGAAGCGCAGGCTCCGCCGGGGCTTCCTGGGGTGTGTACGCCGCCGAAGGCTCCGGGCTCCGGCTGGATGCCCGGGCGGAAGGCGGCGGCTGGCGCCTGGCCGGCACCAAACCCTGGTGCTCCCTGGCAGCAGAGCTGGACCGTGCGGTGGTCACCGCCCATACCGGCCCCGGCACCCGCCGGGCCTTCGCCGTGGACCTCCGCCATGCCGGTGTCCGTCCCGGCCGGGGGACCTGGGCCAGCCGCGGGCTGACCGCCGTGGACAGCACCGCGGTGGAGTTCACCGACGTGCCGGCGGTGCCCGTGGGCGGGGATAACTGGTACCTCCAACGCAGCGGCTTCGCCTGGGGCGGTATCGGCGTTGCCGCGGTCTGGTTTGGGGGCGCCGTGGGGGTTGCCCGACGGCTGGCCGCCGCCGCCCGAAAGCGGGAACCGGACCAGATTGCCCTCATGCTGCTGGGCCAGACGGACACCGCCCTGCACGGGGCTCGCCGCGTCCTGGCCGCCGCGGCGGCTGACGTCGACGCCGGCCGTGCGGACGGGCCCGACGGCGCGCTGCTCGCCGGACAGGTGAGGGCGGTGGTGGCGGACGCCGTCGAGCAGGTCCTCCGGCTGGCCGGGCACGGGCTGGGTCCGGGGCCGCTGACCGGCGAGGAGGAGTATGCCCGGCGGGTGGCGGACCTGCAGGTCTATCTGCGCCAGCACCACGCCGAACGGGACTCGGCAGCCCTTGGCCGCGCCCTGCTCACCGCCGGGGGAGAGCCATGGTGAGCTTCACGCACCGGGACCCCACCCCCGGAGAGAACATCTGGCAGCCGGTGCTGGCCGGCCTGCCCGGGCTGGCGGACGTGCTGCCGGAGCCGCCGCGCCGGATGGTGGTCCTGGCCGC
>NZ_JBNHFW010000023.1:0-55992 GCF_059090685.1 Arthrobacter sp. Y3225209 | reverse complement strand
TCGCCCTGCCCCGGGACGCCGCTGCAGCCAAGGCCGCGGCAATGGGGGAGCACCGCAGCCAGGTGGCTCCGCTTTCGGACCGGCCGGGGGACGAGGCGCTCCTGGCGCCGGAGGTCCTGGCGCACTTCGAGCGCCCCTTCGAAACCTTCATCGTGACCGTACCGCGGACCGGCAAGCAGGTTTTCGAGGACCTCTATGCCTCCTCGCCGGACCCCTGGAACTTCGGAGACAGCTTCTACGAACGGCGCAAACGGGAGCTGACCCTGGCCCTGCTGCCCCGGGAACGGTTCGGCCGCGTCTTTGAACCCGGCTGCTCCATCGGCGTGCTCACCGAAGAGCTGGCCCGGCGCGCGGACAGCGTCACCGCCATGGACATTTCCGCGCGGGCCCTGGAACTGGCCCGGCAGCGGATCGGGGCGGACCAGCGGATCCGGTTTAGCCAGGGCTCCATTCCCGAGGACTGGCCGGAGGGCAGCTTCGATCTGGTGGTCCTCTCCGAGATCGGCTATTTCCTCACCCGGGAGCAGCTGCGCGAAACGGTCCAGCGGGCGGCGGCCGCCCTGGACCGAGACGGCGTGCTGCTGCTCTGCCACTGGCGGCATCCGATCCGGGACTGGCCGATGGACGCGGACGAGGTGCACGAGGTGTTCCGCGCCGGCAGCGGCCTGGAACTGCTGGCTGAACACTCTGAAGCCGACTTCCGCATCGACGTGCTGGTACATCCGCCGGCCCGGTCCGTGGCAGAACGCGAAGGGCTGCTGTGACCCGGCCGCACGTCGGCGTCGTCATTCCTGCCCGCAATGAGGAACAGCTGCTGCCCCGCTGCCTGGCTGCAGTGGCCGCCGCCGTGGCGGCACTAAAGGGCCGGGTTGTCCCCGCGGAGGTGAGCGTGGCCGTGGTGCTTGACTCCTGTACCGACGGCTCCGCCCGGGCGGCTGCGCAGGCGGGCCGGCGGCTGGGCCTGGACCTGCACCTGCTGCAGACGGATGCGGGGTCGGTGGGTGCGGCCCGTCATGTTGGCACCGCCGCCATGCTTGGGCTTGGTGCGCAGTGGATTGCCGTCACGGACGCGGACACTGTGGTGCCGGCCAGTTGGCTGGTCATTCAGCTGGGCTTCGCCGACGCCGGCTATGAGCTGGTCCTGGGCACCGTGGAGCCTGACGCCGCTGACCTCAGCGCGGAGCACCTGGCACGCTGGCATGCCGAACACCGGCTGACCGAAGGCCACCCCCACATCCACGGGGCGAACATGGCCTTCTCCGCACGTGCCTACACCGCCGCCGGCGGCTTCGAACCCCTGCACGTCCACGAAGACGTCCAGCTGGTCTCACGGATCCGGGCCGCCGGGGCAGGCTGGACCGCCACCGACAGGATGCGGGCGGTCACCTCCGGTCGGCTGGACGGGCGGGTACCGGCCGGCTTTTCCGGCTACCTGCGCCGGCTCGGGGCCTGAGCTTCCGCACCGGCAGGAAAACGCCGACGGCGCCGCCCGGCGGAGAGGCCGGGCAGCGCCGTCGGCGCGGTGGTCCTGGAAACAGGGCCTACTTGCCCGCCACCAGCTCCGGGTGGTGCAGCTTGGCCACCTGCGGGTGGGCACGCAGCCAGCCCTTAAGCACGTTGGCGCCGTAGGAGGCCAGCATGGGGTTGTCCGGATCATCAGAGATCCCGCGGGACTGACCGGCCAGCGCCGGCGGCAGCTGCACCGGGTCAATGACGGCGTCCAGCCGCGGGGACCAGAAGAACGGAATGGCGTACCGGTCCACGCCCGGTGCCGGTGCCAGCACCCGGTGGATGGTGGCCGAGAGGTAGCCCTGGGTGGCTACCTCCAGCATCTCGCCCAGGTTCACCACCAGGGCGCCGGGGATGGGTTCCACCGGGATCCAGGTGTCGGACTCGTGCGGCTTCACTTCCAGCCCGCCCACCGAATCCTGCAGCAGCAGCGTGACGAAACCGTAGTCGGCGTGCGAGCCAACTCCCTGCGTGCCCGCTTCCTTCACCACACCGCCCACGTAGTGGATGAGCTTGGCCATCCAGGCCGGGGTGCCCTCAAACGGTTCGGTGAAGTGGTCCTCCGGCAGCTCCAGGGACACGGCGATGGCGGCGAGCAGCTCCGCACCCACCTCGGACATCCGCTCGGCCCAGGCCATGGACGTGCTGCGCAGCTCGGGCAGTACCTCGTCCGGGAACAGGTTCGGGCCCTGCACCAGCCAGTACGGCTGATCGGCCGGGTAGTCCGCGGCAGGCTCGCGTTCCGGTCCGAAGTCCACCTGTTCACGCGAATCCGGGCGGCCGCGGGTGATTTCGGTGCCGAGCCGGGTGTAGCCGCGGAAGTGCGGGGACTTGCGGTTGTCCAGGGCAAGCCGGTCCTCCAGGGGGAGGTCGAAGAACCGCTTGGTCACACTGAACAGGTCCTCCACCATCGCTTCGCCGGCACCGTAGCCAACGAGCTGGAAGAAGCCGATCCGGTGCGTCGCATCGCGCAGCTGGTCAATGAATTCGGGGTTGAAGGAGCCGTCGGCATTGCGGGCCGTGCTCAGGTCAAGAACAGGAATTGACTCGGGAATCGCACTCATTCCGGCAACGTATCACCGGGCCGAGTCAACTCTGAACCGAATGTTACGAAGTGCTATCCGCCACTCTCCCAACCCGCTGCGGATAACCGGAATTGGGTGTCCGGTCCGCTGATGCGATGAAATGGGAGCACGTCAACGGAAAGGCACACCGTGCAGAACAGCACCGAGAACAGCACCCTCTACGGGATTCCCCTGACCCTTCTGGACGGCACCGAAACCACGTTCGGGGACCTGTTCCGCGGCAAGGCCGTGCTGGTGGTCAACGTGGCGTCGCGCTGCGGATACACGCAGCAGTACGAAGGGCTGCAGGCCCTCTACGAGACCTACCAGCACCGGAACTTCGCCGTCCTTGGTGTGCCCAGCAACCAGTTCGCCGGGCAGGAACCGGGCACGGCAGAGGACATCGCCGAGTTCTGCTCGCGCAACTACGGCGTGAGCTTCCCGCTCGCGGCCAAGACCGACGTCAACGGACCCGCCCGGCACCCGCTCTACGCCGAGCTGACGAAGTTCCGCGACGGGGACCTGGGTGAGGAGATCGGCTGGAACTTCGAGAAGTTCCTGGTTACCGATTCCGGTGAGGTGGTGGGCCGCTTCGCCTCCGCCGTCGCTCCCGGCGCCCCGGAAATCCAGGAGTCCGTGGAGGCCGTACTGCGCCTCGAGTAGGCAGGCTCAGAGAACGACGGCGTCGTCCGCAGCCTCGCCCGCGGCCATCGCCACCCAGCGCTCAAAGTAAAGCGCGCCGGCGTCGTCGTGGATCAGGGACCCGGCCGTGAGGACCGGATAGTCCGTCTCCGGCACGCCGTCCGCGGGCCGGACGTCCACGTGCGCCACCTCAAAGCCCAGCCTGGACAGCTCATCCGCCATGGCGTAGTCGGTGCGGGAATCGCCCACGGTGCGCCAGGTGCGCGGCACCTCTGTGCCCTCCGCTTCAAGCATCGCCAGGGCCCGGCGCGCACCCAGGTCCTTGCCCACCCCCACGGCTTCAATGTCGGTGGAGATGATGGTCGGGTCAATCCGGAAGGACACGTTCCCGGCGGCATCGGGAAGGGTGCGGTCCAGCCGCTGCCCGCCCAGGCCCGCCAGCCCCAGCTGCTCCAGCGCGTCGGCGTCGAACAGGCCCTGCTCGGAGAGGTAGTCGGCATTGTCCACGTGTACGTGCTGTTCCACGGACAGCATGGCCAGCTTGGTCTCGTCGAAGAACATGGTCCGCGAGTACTTCTCTTCCACCAGATTGCGGATTGTTTCGGCGTAATCGCCGGGGACCTTCAGCTCCGGATCCACCTGCGGCTGGTCCGGGCCGGTTCCGTCGAAGGAGAACCAGACCGCGCCCTTCTCACAGACGGCATGGACCCGGACGCCCTCCGGCAGCCCGGCAGCGATCATGGGCTGCATGACCTGCTGCCGGATGAAGTCATCGGAGCGTCCGGTGTTGAAGATAACGGGCCAGCCGGCCACGGCCAGCGAGACCAGGTCGCGGATGATGGCCGGGCGGACGGTCCTGGAGACAGGGCTGGCAACGGGGCCGTCGACGTCGAGCAGGAGACCTAGGCGGGGAGCGGAGAAGTTCACCACTCCAGTATCGCGTCTTTGGCGGAGTCCCGAGTGCGGGCAGGCACGGCGGCGGGAGGTGAAAGAGTGCCAATCTGGCATTCTGACGGGCCCGCGCCCGAGCGTCGCTGTTTCTTTGGGTGCCGTTGTTCTTTACTCTGTACTAGTGATCTTCAAAGCTGTTGGCGACGTACGCCCCTACCCTGACCATGGATACGTAACACCGAAGGACTGGGCGGCTGTACCTCCCCGGCAGGTTCGGCTGGATGAGTTGGTAACTACGAAGGCCACGCTGGACCTTGGTGCACTGCTGGCCGAGGATTCCACCTTTTTCGGAGACCTGTTCCCGCACGTCGTCCAATGGAAGGGCACCATGTATCTCGAAGACGGACTGCACCGGGCCGTACGGACGGCCCTCCACCAGCGGACTATCCTGCACGCACGCGTGCTGGTCCTCGATGACTAACAAGCCTCCCGACGAAGCTCCCGACGGCACGCCCGTTGAGGATGATTCGAGGGAATGGCACGGTCACCGGATCATTACCGGCGGCGAACTGGACGAGGTGTTTGCGCCGTCCGACGAGCCGGAACTGATCCAGCGGTCAGCACGTCGGCGGCGGCTGCATACCGCGGTGCTGGGGTTCCTGGCTTTCCTGCTGCTGCTGGCGGTGGTGCTGGCGCAGGGACTGGTATCCGGCTGGGTGCGGCTGCCCGCTGCAGAGGCGCCCACTGCCCAGGCAGGCCCGGTGGACGAATGTCCGGCCGGGCCTTTTCCGTATCTGGACCCGGCCACGGTGAGCATCAATATCTACAACTCGACGGCGGCGCCGGGCCTGGCCGGCAGCGTGGCCACGGATCTGGGGGACAGGGGCTTCCAGATAGGCACCGTGGGCAACTCCAGCGTGAACCGGGCCGGGATGACGGCGCTGGTGCTGTCCGGGACCTCCGGCTTCGCCGCCGCCTACACAGTCCAGCAGCACATTCCCGGCACCCAGTATGTGCACGATGACCGGACGGACGCGTCCGTGGACGTGGTGATCGGCTCCGGGTATGAAAACCTGCAGCCGGCCGAACAGGCAGTGGCCGCCGGTCCCGGGCCGCTCAGCTGTCCCGGCGCGGATACCGCACCTGCCGCGGGGTAGCCGGGGCCCCGGCACCTGGCTGCGGTCCTAGCTGCAGCCGTCCGGGCCGCAGGCCGGACCGTCGGCGGAGCCGGAGGCGGGCGTGAGGTTAACCAGCGGGTGTGACTCCTGCCAGGCCTGCTCCAGCGCCGAGGAGAACAGGTCCGCGGGCTGGGCCCCGGAGATGCCGTACTTCTCATCCAGGACAAAGAACGGCACCCCGCTGATCCCCAGGGCGCGTGCCTGCGCGATGTCCGCGTTCACGGCGTCGGTGTATTCGTCGGAGGCAAGCATGGCCTGCACCCGCCCGGCGTCGAGTCCCAGACCGGCACCGATCTCCGCGAGGGTTTCCGCCGAACCGATGTCGCGGCCCTTCTCAAAGTGGGCCGAGAGCAGTGCTTCCTTGGCGGCGTCGGCGGCTGCGTTGCCGCCTTCGGCACGGGCAAGGTGGATCAGCCGGTGCGCGGAGAAGCTGTTCGCCACCACCAGGGAGTCATAGTCATAGGACAGGCCCTCGCCGGCGGCCTGGACGGTGACCTGTTCGAGCATGCCGGCAAGCTGTTCGGGATCAATGCCCTTGCGCTCGCTGAGGTACTGGACCTCGGTGCCGTCATAGTGCTCAGGCAGGGTGGGATCAAGCTGGAAGCTGTGCCACTGCACTTCCACCTCGTCCCGGTGCGGGAAGGTGGCCAGTGCGGCTTCGAAGCGGCGCTTGCCGATGTAGCACCACGGGCAGGCAATGTCGGACCAGATATCAATCTTCATACCCTCTGCAACGCGGAAAGGACCGGGTGCCATTCCCGCACGGCCTGAGCCTATGCGGAAACGGTCCCGGTCCTTTCCTGTGCGGATACTGAGGCGGTATCCGCACCTGCCCCCCAGGGGCTACGCCGCGGCCAGTTCCCGCGCTTCGTGCAGGAAACGGGCGTAGGCGGGCACGGTGAGGAAGGTGGGGAAGTGTTCCCCGCAGGCTACTTCCTCAAAGAGCTCGCGGGCGTCGTTGAAACGGTCGCCCTCGAAACGCTGCAGGTTGTCGAACTCCTCATCCAGCAGTTCCTCCACCCAGTGGTGGGTAACAATCTCGCCCTCGTCGGTCACCGCGGAGGTGTGGATCCACTGCCAGATCTGCGAACGGGAGATTTCGGCGGTGGCCGCATCCTCCATCAGGTTGTTGATGGCCGCTGCGCCGTTGCCGCGCAGCCAGGACTCGATGTAGCGGATGCCCACCTCGATGTTGCTGCGGATGCCGGCCTCCGTGATGACGCCGGGGGTGGAGGCAACGTCCAGCAGTGCCTTGTCATTGGGCACTACGTCCTCGCGGGTGCGCTCCAGCTGGTTGGGGCGGTCGCCGAGCACGCCGTCGAACACCTCCATGGCCACCGGCACCAGGTCCGGGTGAGCCACCCAGGAACCGTCGAAACCGTCGCCGGCCTCGCGGGTCTTGTCGGCGCGCACCTTCTCCATGGCGACGTCGTTGGCTGCGGCGTCCTTGCGGTTCGGGATGAAGGCGGCCATGCCGCCGATGGCGTGTGCCCCGCGGCGGTGGCAGGCACGAACCAGCTGCTCGGTGTAGGCACGCATGAACGGCGCGGTCATGGTCACCATGTTGCGGTCCGGCAGGACAAACCGGGGTCCGCGGGTGCGGAAGTTCTTGATCACCGAGAAGATGTAGTCCCAGCGGCCGGCGTTCAGGCCGGCGGCGTGGTCCCGCAGTTCGTAGAGGATTTCCTCCATCTCGAAGGCGGCGGTGATGGTTTCGATCAGTACCGTGGCGCGGATGGTGCCCTGCGGGATGCCCAGCAGGTCCTGGGCCAGGACAAAGATGTCATTCCACAGGCGGGCTTCGAGGTGGTTCTCGATCTTCGGCAGGTAGAAGTAGGGGCCGCGGCCCTGGCTGATCAGCCGCTGGGCGTTGTGGAAGAAGTACAGGCCGAAGTCCACAATGCCGCCGGCAATGGGGGTGTTGTCGATCAGCATGTGCTTTTCCGGCAGGTGCCAGCCGCGCGGGCGGACCACAATGGTGGGCAGGTCGGTGAGAGAGGCGCCCTGCACCCGGTATTCCTTGCCCTCCGGGGAGGTGAAGTCGATGCGGCGGTCCAGGGCATCGCGCAGGTTCAGCTGGCCGTTGACCACGTTGGACCAGGACGGGGTGGAGGAATCCTCCATGTCCGCCAGCCAGACCTTGGCACCGGAGTTCAGGGCGTTGATGGTCATCTTGCGGTCCACCGGGCCGGTGATTTCCACGCGGCGGTCCTCCAGGCCGGGAGCGGTGGGTGCCACGCGCCAGGACTCATCCTCGCGGATGTGCCGGGTCTCGGCCAGGAAAGCGGGATCCGCGCCATTGGAGATCTGCTGGCGGCGGGCCTGGCGCTGCTGAAGGAGTTCCTGCCGGCGGGTGGCCGTGGCCCGGTGCAGCGCCTTGACGAAGTCCAATGCCTGCGGAGTCAGAATTTCCTCCTGCCGCCGCACTGCGGGAGCGGTGAGGGAAATGCCGTTCAGGGTGATGGGGTCATTCATGGCGTTCTCCTTGGGGTGATTCAAAGCTGTGGGGTGATCCGGCGGGGGCCGGCGGCCGGTGTGGCCGCCAGCCCCCGCCGGCTAAATAGCCGGGGTTAGTGGAACTGGCTGGACTCCGTGGAGCCGGCCAGGGCCAGGGTGCTGCCTTCAGGGTTCAGTGCGGTGGAGATGGCATCGAAGTAGCCGGTGCCGACCTCGCGCTGGTGCTTGGTGGCGGTGTAGCCGCGGGACTCGGAACCGAATTCCTTCTCCTGCAGTTCCACGTAGGCGCTCATGCCGCTGCGTGCGTAGCCGTGGGCCAGATCGAACATGGAGTAGTTCAAGGCATGGAAGCCGGCCAGGGTGATGAACTGGAACTTGAAGCCCATGGCACCGAGTTCGCGCTGGAACTTGGCGATGGTGTCGTCATCCAGGTGCTTCTTCCAGTTGAAGGACGGCGAGCAGTTGTAGGCCAGCATCTGGTCCGGGAACTCGGACCGGACGGCTTCAGCGAACTTGCGGGCCATTTCCAGGTCCGGGGTGCCGGTTTCCATCCAGATCAGGTCCGAATAGGGAGCGTAGGCCTTGGCCCGGGCGATGCAGGGCTCAATGCCGTTGCGGACCTTGTAGAAGCCTTCGGCAGTGCGCTCGCCGGTGATGAATTCGGAGTCGCGCTCGTCGACGTCGGAAGTGATCAGCGTGGCGGCCTCGGCGTCGGTGCGGGCGATCACCACGGTGGGGGTACCGGCGACGTCGGCCGCGAGGCGGGCGGCGTTAAGGGTGCGGATGTGCTGGCCGGTGGGGATCAGGACCTTGCCGCCGAGGTGGCCGCACTTCTTCTCCGAAGCGAGCTGGTCTTCCCAGTGCACGCCCGAGGCGCCGGACTGGATCATGGACTTCATGAGCTCGTAGGCGTTCAGCGGGCCGCCGAAGCCGGCTTCGGCATCGGCCACGATCGGCACCAGGTAGTCATCCACGCTCTGGATGCCTTCGGCGAACTCGATCTGGTCGGCACGCAGCAGGGCATTGTTGATGCGGCGGACCACGGTGGGCACGGAGTTGGCGGGGTACAGGGACTGGTCCGGGTAGGTGTGGCCGGAGTTGTTGGCATCGGCTGCCACCTGCCAGCCGGAGAGGTAGATGGCCTTCAGGCCGGCCTTGACCTGCTGCACTGCCTGGTTGCCGGTGAGGGCGCCCAGTGCGTTGGTGTAGCCTTCGTCGCCGGCGTTGCGGAGCTGGTCCCAGAGCTTCTCGGCACCGCGGCGGGCCAGGGTGTGCTCTTCCTGGACGCGGCCGCGCAGCTTGACGACATCTTCGGCGGTGTAGTCGCGCTCAATGCCTTCCCAGCGGGGATCGGTGGCCCATTCCTGGGTGAGCTGTTCTGCCGTGGGGGCGTTGTTCTGGTCCTGGCTCATTACTAAATCTCCTCGAATTCATCTCACTCGTTCCGGTCCGCTTCAAACCGGAATTTCCTGCTGTGAACTAAGCCTGTGCCAACAACAACCCCTCTTCTAGGGTTTTTCTATGGAAAGAAATGCGTTTCTTCGCGTATTGTGAAAAACGTGACGAGTGCAACATGGAACCGGCCCAGTCCCGAGCCCCGCAAGCGCGGATCGGCCGCCGGAAAGCAGTCCGCAGGCGACTCCGACCGCACGCTGGATGTGATCAGCCTGGGCCGCCGGGTGCGGCATCTGCGCAAGGCCAAGGGGATGACCCTCGATGATCTGGGCGCCGCCGTCGGAACCGTCGCCTCCCAGCTGTCCCTGATCGAAAACGGGAAACGCGAACCCAAGCTCGGCATGATGCAGGCGCTGGCAGCCGCCCTGGACGTCAGCATCGATTCCCTGTTGGGCGCCGAGCCGCCCAGCCGGCGGGCGGCACTGGAAATTGAACTGGAGCGGGCGCAGCGCGGCCCCCTCTATGCCTCGCTCGGCCTGCCCAAGGTGCGGATCGGCTCCCGGCTGCCGTTGGACGTGCTGGAATCCTTGGTCGGGCTGCAGGCCGAGCTGGAGCGCCGGCTCAACGAACAGGTGGCCACTCCAGAGGAGGCCCGCCGGGCCAACGGCGAACTGCGGGCCATGATGCGCGAGCGGAACAACTACTTTCCCGAATACGAGGCCGAGGCGCAGAAGGTGCTGGATTCGGTGGGGCACACCTCCGGCCCGCTGTCCCAGCACGTGATCGCGGACATCGCCGCGCACCTGGGGTTCAGCCTGCACCACGTGAATGACCTGCCGCACTCCACCCGCTCCGTGACGGACCTGAAGAACCGGCGCATCTACCTCACCCAGTCCCAGCGCTCGGACCACGATCCGCGCTCGGTGCTGCTGCAGGCACTGGGCCATTACGTGCTGCAGCACCAGACTCCCAGCAGCTATGGCGAATTCCTTAGCCAGCGGGTGGCCACCAACTACTTTGCCGCCGCGCTGCTGTTGCCGGAGAAAGCCACGGTGGAGTTCCTGCAGCGGGCCAAGGCCGCGAAGGAAATAGCTGTGGAGGACATCCGCGATGCTTTTGCGGTGTCCTATGAAACCGCGGCGCACCGCTTTACCAACCTCGCCACCGAGCATCTGGGCATCCCCACCCATTTCCAGAAGGTGCACGAGAGCGGGATTGTCTACAAGGCGTATGAGAATGACGGCGTGACGTTCCCGGCGGACCACACCGGCGCCATTGAGGGCCAGCCGATCTGCCGCTATTGGACCTCGCGGGAGGTCTTCTCCGTGCCGGACCAGTTCAGCGCGTTCAACCAGTACACCGACACCCCGGCCGGCACGTACTGGTGCACGGCCCGGGTGGAACGCGGCTCGGCGGGGAAGTTCTCCGTAAGCATCGGGCTGCCGTACCAGCATGTGAAGTGGTTCCGCGGCCGGGACACCACCGAACGGTCCAAGTCCCGTTGCCCGGATCCGGACTGCTGCCGCACGCCGCCAGGCGAGCTGTCCTCGGAATGGTCCGGCTTCGCCTGGCCCAGCGCCCGGGCGCACTCGCACCTGCTGGCGGCACTGCCGCCCGGCGCCTTCCCGGGAGTGGACGAGACCGAGGTGTATTCCTTCCTACAGTCCCATTCCGAGCAGTGACGCTGCCCCCGGCCACGGATTAGGGTAGGTGCCATGCCCGAGATGCCCGAAGTGCAGGGACTCGTTGATTTCCTGCGGACCAAGCTGCTGCCCGCCGACGCGCCCCCGGCCGTGGTCTCCGATGTGGAGGTGCTCTCCTTCTCCGTGCTGAAAACGGCCGGGGTTCCGGTGGAGGAACTGCGAGAACAGCCGGTGCAGGGTGTGGAGCGGCAGGGGAAATTCATCATCCTTTCCGCCGGCGGCGTGCACCTGGTGATGCACCTGGCCAAGGCGGGGTGGCTCCGCTGGTCTGATGCCCTCAAACCGGGACGGCTGCGGCCCGGCAAGGGGGCCATGGCGCTGCGGGTGCGGTTCGCCGCCGACGACGCCGGCAAGGAACCCGGATTCGATCTCACCGAGGCCGGCACCCGGAAATCCCTGGCGGTCTACCTGGTGCGGAATCTGGAGGAAGTGCCCGGCATTGCGCGGCTGGGACCGGAAGCGCTGGACGTTGGCTTTGATGACTTTGCCGCACTGCTCGCCGGCCACTCCGGACAGGTCAAGGGGCTGCTGCGGGACCAGTCGGTGATTGCCGGGATCGGCAACGCGTACAGCGACGAGATCCTGCACGCGGCACGCCTGTCACCGTTCGCCAATGCCGCGAAGCTGGACGCCGACGACGCCGGGCGGCTGTTCGTGGCCATGCGCACCACCCTGGAGGAAGCGATCGCCACGGCCTCCGGACGGCCGGCGTCGGCGCTGAAGGATTCCAAGCGTAAGGCGTTGCGGGTCCATGCCCGGACCGGCGAACCCTGTCCGGTGTGCGGGGATACGGTCCGCGAGGTGTCCTTCGCGGACTCCTCCCTGCAGTACTGCCCCACCTGCCAGACCGGCGGGAAGATCCTGGCGGACCGGCGGATGTCCAAGCTGCAGAAGTAGGCCCTCGCAGGCAAAGGCAAGGCACAAAACAAAAAACGGCGGGTCCCGGATTTCTCCGGGACCCGCCGCTTTTGCCTAGCCGGGGGCTACCTGCTGCACTCGGCTACGTACTGCACTTAGCTACCTGCTGCACTTCACAGCGCCGTAGGCGGCCGTGTACTCGGCCTTCTCAGCCTTCCCCTTACCGAGGAACTTGTAGGAAGCCGTTACCTCGCCGGCGGTGACGGAGAGCTGGCGCGTCTTGATGACCGCGGTGCCGGTCTCGCCCGGCTCCAGCTTCATGACCTTGGCCTTGCCGTACGGGCTGTTGAGGTCAACGTCCGCGCGGCGGTCGCCGTTGTTCTGCACGGTCACAGTGATTTCGGCCTTGAAGGCGTTGCACTTGCTGACCGCGCTTACCGGGTTGACCACCTTGGCCGGAACGTTGATCGGCAGGACTTCCGCCCGGCCGCCGTCGCCGTTGGTGCCGCTGAGATCGCCGGTGGCGTTGTGCAGGTGCAGGAACAGTGCCTTGGCGTCGGTGGTGCCGGCGCTGCGGGTCACGTCCAGCTTGCCGCCGTCGACGTCGGCGAACAGGGCATCCGCGGTGGCGCCCTTGAACGTCAGTGCCGGGTTGGCGGCGTCGAAGGGAATGTACTCCGTGGCGTCAACCGGGACGCTGTTGCCCTGGTCATCCACGTTGTAGGGGCTCCACGTGGTGACACGGTACTGCAGCGGTGCGGACGCCGCATTGACGTCCAGGCCCAGCGCCAAGGCGGAAACCGGAAGGGTCACCGCGTTGGTGTCGAACGTGTTGCTGTCCGTGTCGCCGAGGACGCCGTTGGCACCCGTCTGGTCCACCAGTTCGGCACTGCCGTCCGGGTTCAGCCGGTAGGTGGAGATCAGGACCAGGTCCAGGTCATCGGCGCGGGTGGTGAAGGCGACGTAGTCCGGAACGGAGTCCCCGTTGGTGTCAATTTCCACGTCGATTTCATTCGAAGCACCCAGGATCGCCCAGTTGCCCCACGTGCTGACACCGAAGTTCACCACGGCATCCTGCGGGTCTTCGCCGGCGGACTTGAGCGTCGGGATGTTGGAGGAAGCACCCACGGACTGCACATCCATGGCGTACATCGAATCCATCTTCACGGTCTCGAGGCGGGGGCTCTCGGCGCCCAGTACCAGAGGCGCCACCATGGAGAGGTAGCGTGAAGCGCCCTCGCCCTGGTTCAGGTCCCGTCCCTGCAAGGTGACGGTGCTGGTGAGGGTATCCGCGTCAGCGAAGGGGATCTCCGTGCCGGCGCTCATGTCCGAGGTCGGCTTGGGAGCCGAGTAGACCGGAACGCGCAGGGTGGGAGTTCCCTTGCCTTCCAGCTGTACGCGGCCGGAAACGTCGGAAAGGAACTGGCGTGACAGGCCGAGTTGCTCGAGGGCGGCAGCGGAGTCAGCCGTCTTGGTCAGTGCCGATGGATCGGAGATGCTCAGCGTGACATCCACGGTCGCCTTGCCATTGGCAGGCACGTTGACCGAGGGGGTGGTGCTGATGTCGACGCCGGGCATGGTCGTTGCGCCCAGGTAGCTCACGGTGTAGTTCTGCGGGCGGTCGGACTTGTTCTCCACGGTGACCTGCTTGGTGAGCACCAGAGCTTCCTTGCCCAGTTCCAGGACACCGAAGTTCACGCTGGTCAGTGCCTGGTCATCCGTAGCGTAGGCCAGCGTCTTGTTGTTCAGGGCGTCCAAAGTGTCCACCCGGCCGGAACCGACGCGGTTGGGGCCCTGTACGGCTCCGTCCGCGGTCAGCAGGTCATGGGTGGCGGTGTTCATGATGGCGGACTTGACCTCGTAGGCGTTCAGATCCGTGGCGGCGTAAACCAAGGCGGCAATGCCGGCCACATGCGGAGTGGCCATGGACGTGCCGCTCTTGACCGATGCACCGTCTCCGGAGCCGACTGCCACCGAACCGATGGAGGAACCGGGGGCAGCGACGTCGGGCTTCACAATGCCGTTGGAGCCATGGACTCCGCGGGAGGTGAACGGGCTGACGGTGTCGCCCTCGCCTGAAGGGGCACCTGCGGTGGCCATGTAGGACGGGGACAGCTTCAGTGTCAGGGTTCCGGCCACGGCGGCCGGCCGCAGGCGGTCCGAGGATTCGGCGTTGAGCTGGATGCCGGGGATGGTGGCGTTTCCGCCGATGCCGGACTCAAAAACCGAACGGGGGGAATCCAGCACAACGCCGGTGGCGCCGGCGTTCTGGGCGTTGTTGAAACGCACGGTTGAGCCGCAGGGGAAGGCACCGTTCTCTTCCCACTGGATCCAGACCCACTTGCCCGCCAGCGAACCTGCGGGGTACGGGTTGCAGCCGAAGGCATTGTTCGCGGGAGCCGCGACCACGTCGCCGGTGAGTTGTTCTTCGGTGACGGCCGGATCGGAGTAGTTGAAGTTGGCGGAGTACTGTCCGGCTACGGGGCCGGCGAGTTCCTCGGGCGCCAGGACATCGGCGCGGTCCAGGGTGACCTGGCTGCCGATGGTGCTGGCAACGGTCAGGGCCGAGCGTGCGTTGCCCGGTGAGCCGCCGATGTCGTACACGTCGCCGGCGTTGCCGGAAGCGACCACGGACAGGATGCCCTGCTGGGTCAGCTTGTCCACAATGTCGTTTTCGGGATCATCCACCGGGGAGTAATCGGAGCCCAGGGACATGTTGACCACCTGGGCGCGGTCCGAGAAGTCGCCGTCGCCGTTGGGGTCCAGGACGTAGTCCAGTGCCTGGCCGACCACCTCGGAGGAACCGGCGCAGCCGAAGACGCGGATGCTGACCAGCTGTGCCTTGGGAGCGGAGCCGGGGCCGATCCGCATGCCGTTGACCTGCTCGGCCGTGAGGGTCGAGTAGTCGCCGCGGTAGGTGGTGCCGTCGTCGTTGGTGCCGTAGCCCGCCGCTGTGCCCGCCACATGGCTGCCGTGCCCGCCGCAGTCGAGCGGGTTCAGGTCCGGGCGCGGAACAGGCTGGTACGTGGGGGAGGAGGGGTCGGCGTCGTAGTCGTCGCCCACCAGATCGTATCCGCCAATAAACTTGGCCGGATCCACCAGACCGGTGTCCGCGGCGGGAATGGTGGGGGAAGCCTGGGCGGCCGCGTAGGCCTCCAAAGTTCCGGGCCCGCCGAAGTCGCTGTGGGTGTAGTCAATGCCGGTGTCCAGGACAGCGATGGTGATGCCTTCGCCGGTCTGCTTCCGTTCCACCCAGGTGTTCAGTGCGCGGGTGTCAATATCCGCGCCCTTGTTCCCGATGGTCTTCGGGACAATCTTGGTGATCCGGGCGACGTCGTCGCGGGAGGCGAGGGCACGGATGGCCTCGGCATCGCCGATAATCGCGGTTCCCGGAAGGGTGTTGGTGGTGGTGTAGAGGGTGCTGGCGTCGGCCTCGGCGGCTACGGATTCAGCCTGGGAGGCGATGTTGCTGCGGATTTCTTCGACCAGCGGTTTGTTGACCACCGGATCGGCCTTGCCCTCCTTCACTTCCTCGGGCTGCGTCTGTTCAAAGGCGCCTTCGCCGGTGAACTGGACATAGACCGAAACCGTGCCGGAGGCGTCCCGCAAACTGGGGGCGACCTTCAGGGCTTCGAACTGCTCAACCGAGATTCCTCCGGTGAGCCCGTTGGCGTCAGTGGTGGTCTCGGTGGCCTGGGCCGGTAGGCCCAGGGCCGCGGTGAGTGCTACCCCGGCGAAGGCGGCAGTGAGCACCGCGCCGGGTTTGTGATGAATGGACAATCTCATTGCGCTCCTTGAACATTCCACCGAGCGCTACCGGGACGTCCAGGGACTGTTTCCGGCTGCTGACACACTGCGGCAGGTTTTCCGTTGTGCCCCCAACCCCCGTCGAGGAGTGTCAGCGTGCACGTGACGGCCCCCAAAAACCAAGCCGTAGGGACACAATAGAGGAGCATTCCAATGCTGCAAAGGTTCGCATTAATAGGCGTGAATTAGTTGCCCTAACCTTGTTTTTGGAGGGACTTGACTGTATTTTCTCCACCGCGCCGGAGGAATCCGCAGATTGTCGGGATTCGGACGCGGGCTGCGGCATTATGGTTTCGACCGTACGAAATACGAGCCGCATTATTGGAAGGCGACATCCTGCTATGAGCACTACCGCTGCGACCGATTACAAGAGTGCGACGATCACCGGAAAGTCCTTTGTCGTCACTTGGCTCCTCTCGCTTTTCCTTGGTGGTCTGGGCATTGACCGCTTTTATCTGGGCAAGATCGGCACCGGCGTCCTGAAACTCCTGACTGGTGGCGGCTTCGGTATCTGGGCGCTTGTTGACCTGATCATCACCCTGACGGGTAACCAGAAGGACAAGCAGGGCCGCCCGCTGGAGGGTTACAAGCAGAACAGGAAGACGGCGTGGATTGTTACCGCCATTGTCTGGGTTCTCAACGTGATCCTCTCGGTGGTGATGGTTTTCACCCTGACGACGGTTGTCGTCGCGGCTGTCGAGGAAAACGAGGCGGCAGCCGAAACCAACAACACGATGCCGGCCCCGACCTACTCCGCACCGGCCCAGGCCGCTCCCCCTGCTCCTGCTGCTCCTGCCGTCCCGAAGAGTGATGACAGGGCCCAGGCCCTGAGCAGTGCCCAGTTCTTCAGCGATGACATGCATATGAGCAAGGCCGCCATCTTCGACCAACTCGGCTCGGAATACGGCAAGTACACCCCGGAGGCTGCGCAGTACGCCGTCGACAACATCACCGCCGACTACAAGACCAATGCACTGGAATACGCGAAGATTCTCCAGGAAGAACTGTCCCTGCCCACCGAGGAACTGAGGGAACAGCTGGCGTCCACTTCCCAGTACGGCGCAAAGTTCACCCCCGAGGAAGCCGACTACGCCATTGAGAACCTGAAGTAGTCAGGGCCTGGAACAGGCTGCATACGCAAAAGGGACCTCCCCTGGCCGGGAGGTCCCTTTTGCGTATTTTTGCGGAGGGTAATGACTCGGAACTACAGAGCGGGACCCTGCCCGGCCTTGCCCTGCCACAGGGCATCAAACGGCGCATTCGAGGAGACCCGGTTGCGGATACCTTCGGTCACGAAGGCCTTGGCGGTCTTTGCCGCTTCCAGCGGGGTGGCGCCCTTGCCCAGTTCGGCGGTAATGGCGGCAGCGAGGGTGCAGCCGGCGCCGCTGACAGCTACATCGCCCACCTTGGGCGCGCGCAGCACCTCCATGGTTTCACCGTCGTAGAACACGTCGACGGCGTCGTCGCCTTCCATCCGCACACCGCCCTTGGCCAGCACTACGGCGCCGCTGGCCTCGTGGATGCGCCGGGCCGCTTCCTTCAGGTCCTCAACGGTCTCGATGGAATCCATGCCGGAAAGGGACATGGATTCGAAGTGGTTGGGGGTCACGAAGGTTGCCAGCGGAAGGATCTGGGCCTTGAGTGCCTGGTCCGTGTCCAGGGCCGCGCCGGGTTCCTGGCCCTTGCAGATGAGAACCGGGTCCAGCACCAGGTTTTTCCAGTCCTGGGCCTGCAGTGCCTTGGCAACGACGTCGATGGTTGCCGGGGTGCCGAGCATGCCGATTTTGACGGTATCCAGGTCATAGGCCGTAGTAATGGCCTCGAGCTGGTCCGCGATGACCTGCGGATCCACCGGCACGAAGCGGTGGTTCCAGGAGTCCTTCGGGTCGAAGGACACAATGCAGGTCAGGGCCGTGATCCCGTAAACGCCCAGTTCCTGGAACGTCTTCAGATCGGCCTGGGCACCGGCACCGCCGGTGGCCTCGGAACCGGCAATGGTCAGCGTGACGGCCGGAGCTGTGGCCGCGGAAGAGTGTGTGTTTGCAGACATGGGTCCATCTTCCACCCAAAACGGGAGAAGCTGCCACCCGTCCGCTATGCGCTGACGGCACGCCGCCGGCGCGTGCCGTGACGGCACACCTGCCGCTGCCGCCGCCGTCGTTCGGTTACGGATCCCGGCGGATGCCGCGCAGCAGCGAGACCACGTCCTCCACGATGTTCCGGACCACGGGAAGCCGGGACAGGATAACGAGTTTGGCGATCAGCGGGGCAAGGTTCGCAGCCAGCCGGTGGGAGCGCCGCTGCCCGGGGGAATGGTCATAGACCCAGAACAGGCTGATGCCCATGTGGACAAGCCAGAGGAGTTCAGGCAGGTCATCGCGGATGGCCAGCGGCGGCTGCGGCCGGGCGCTGGTAACCGCCTGGCGGAAAAGGGCAATGGACTTCCCGCGTCCGACGGCGGCGTCGGCCTGGCGGTTCGGTGCCATGGCATCGCGCAGGAAGTGTGCCCCGAAGGCGTGGTAAGGCTCAAGGGTGGTCAGCCAGGTGCCCAGGATGACCGCGAGGTTCTCGCCGAGGTTCTGTCCCTCGCGGATCAGCGGCAGGGCCAGGGACCGGTGCTCATCCTGCAGTGAGCGGTACAGCTCGTGGATGAGGTCATCCTTGGAACGGAAATAGTAGTAGGCGTTGCCCACGGAGACGCCCGCCTCCAATGCGATGGTGCGCATGGTGGTTTTTTCGTAGCCCTGGCGAGTGAACAGGTGCAGCGCGGTATCGATGAGGAGCCGGCGCGTCTGTTCGCTCTTGACGGTGACGGCCAATGATGCTCCCTTATGCAGTATTTCCAGCGTTCAGTAGACCACAGTTTTGAACACGTTCAAAAAGCGGTACCGGATGGGGAAATATACGCCGGAGCGGACGGGCGGCCGGACATGGCAGAATGGATGCGGCCCTGCGGGGCTGCCCGGGGCAGCGGGCACAGTGCTAATACAGCCGGCGGACGCCAGGCGAACCACTACCGAAACGGAAATGCCATGACTGCACAGCCACGGGCAGCTGCAAAAACCCCTGCAATCTACGCCTCCCGCGGGAGCTCCCAGTATGACCTGATCCTCACGCTGATGTGCGTGGTGATTGTCATTTCCAACATCGGCGCCAGCAAGGGCGTGCACTTTGACCTGCCGGGCGGTTTGGAGATTGTCACCGACGGCGGGTTCTTCCTGTTCCCGCTGGCGTACATCCTCGGCGACGTGGTGTCCGAGGTGTACGGCTTTAAGGCTGCCCGCCGTGCGATCTTCACCGGATTCGGCATGGCGCTGCTCGCCGTCGTCAGTTTCGCGATCATCATTGCGCTGCCCGGTTTCGATGATGCCTACGGGCAGGAAAAGCAGGCCGCGCTGGAGGTGGCGCTGGGCCCGGTCTGGCAGATAGTGCTGGCCAGCCTGCTCGGGTTCCTTGCGGGCCAGCTGCTGAACTCGCTGGTGCTGGTGCGGATGAAGGAACGGTTCCGGGAAAAAGCCCTGGCCGGACGGCTGATGGCCTCCACCGGTGTGGGGGAGTTCGCGGACACCCTGATTTTCTGCGCCGTGGCGGCACCGGTGATCGGGATTACCGACGCCGCCGGGTTCCTGAACTACGTGATCTTCGGATTCCTTTACAAAACCCTGGTCGAGTTCCTGTTTGTGCCCGTCACCGCCGCCGTCATCAAGGTCATCAAGCGGCGTGAACCAACGTACGCCGCCCCTGAGCTGGAGCCCGCGGCCGGGCGCTAGGCTCCGAATACGGCTCTCCCGGGGCCTGCCCTGCCGGGGAGAAATCCGTCCCGTGATGTGCAAGGGTAGGGGAACGCACGCGTTTACCTTCACCGATACGGCGGGAGCAAAAGCATGAGCAACGGCATGAACACTGAAGAACCGGTTTCCAACCCCGGCGCCAAGGCAGCAGATGAAAACCTGGCAGGCACCCGGGATGAATTCAACGACGAGGTCACGAAGGCACTGATCGAGGAATCCCGCGAGGATTCCAGCCCCGGTGATACCGAGCGTGATTCCCAATCCGCCCTCGAAGAGGACGAAGACACCCTGGCAAAGCCGGACAATTCATAACCGCCTCATGCCCGGCTTTTTCGAATAATCCACAGGAGGACACAGTGCCCCAGGACAAAGATTTCGAACACAACGAGACCAAGGCTGAGGAACAGCTGCAGATAGTTGATCCGCCGGTTCCCGGACAGGACGAGGACGCAGAAAGCGGCCAGCAGCAGGCAGGCCACGCGGACGGTTCCCCGACGGGCGGCGCGGAGGATCCAGGCGCTGAACGGCAGAACCCGACGGATGAGCCGGACCAGGACAACGAGCCGCTGCCCCGGGCCTGGAACTAGCCTGCCGGGTAAACCCCGGTGCCAGGTGCTGCAGCGGCAGGGAACCTACGTGCCGCTGTAGTACTTGCCCAGGACCTCGGCCTTGAAGTCGAAGAACGTCCCGTCCTCAATGGACAGCCGGGCATCGTCCACCAGCTTCACGGTGAAGCGCTCATTGTGGATGGAGATCAGCGTGTGGGAGACCATCTCGTTGGCCTTGAACAGGTGCTGGATGTACGCCCGGGTGTAGTGGGTGCAGGTGTAGCAGTCGCAGCCGTCCACCAGCGGACCGAAGTCCTTCTTGTACTTCGCGTTGGAGAGGTTCTTGCGCCCGTACGGGGTGTAGAAGGCAGAGTTGCGGGCCACCCGGGTGGGGGAGACACAGTCAAAGGTATCGGCGCCGTTCTCGATGGCGGTGAAGATGTCATCCGGCTCGGAGATGCCCAGCAGGTGGCGGGGCTTGTTCTCCGGCAGCTCTTCCGTGCACCAGCGGACAATGGTGCCGAGGTTTTCCTTCTCGAAGGCACCGCCCAGGCCGAAGCCGTCAAAGTCCATGGCACCCAGATCGCGGGCAGCCTTGCGCCGCAGATCCTCATACTGGGCGCCCTGCAGGACCCCGAACAGGGCCTGGTAGGGCTTGCCGACGCGTTCCTCGGTGAGCCGAGCGTGTTCGGCCAGGCACCGCAGCGCCCACAGCCGGGTCCGCTCCAGGGACATTTCCTGGTAGCCGCGCGAGTTCATCAGCGTGGTCAGCTCATCAAAGGCGAACATGATGTCCGCACCGATTTTGTGCTGCACCTGCATCGAAATCTCGGGGCTGAACCGGTGCTTATCCCCGTTCAGGTGCGACTTGAACCAGACGCCGTCGTCGTCAATATGCGCGAGCCGTTCCTTGCCGGGCGCGACGTCGTCGTCCGCACCGGTGGCATGCGTGGTGCCGTCGGCGTTCATATTGATGACCTTCTTGAACCCGGCGCCCAGGCTCATGACCTGGAAACCGCCCGAATCGGTGAAGGTGGGGCCGGACCAGTTCATGAACTTCCCCAGGCCGCCGGCCTCGTCCAGGATGTCCGGGCCGGGCTGCAGGTACAGGTGGTAGGCGTTGGCCAGCACCGCCTGGGCCCCCAGGTCCGCCACGGACTCCGGCAGGACGGCCTTCACCGTGGCTTTGGTACCCACGGCAATAAACGCCGGCGTCTTGATCTCGCCATGCGGGGTGGAGATGGTGCCGGTCCGGCCCTGGAAGCCGCCTCCGTTCGCCTCTACGCGGGCATCTGCCGCTGCCGGAGCGGTTTCGCGCAGGCGCTTACCGAGGGTGAAGGAGAAGGCTGAGGAAGACACCCTTCCATTTTGCCCTACCCCCGGGGCGCCGAGTGCCGCAGCCCGGGGCTGGGAGGTTCACCACATTTATTCAGGCCTGCCATAAGGCGGCGATACGTTGGACGGCGGAAGTAAAACTCCACAGAGACCAGGGCCCGTCACGGATAACCCCGACGCCGAACAACAGGAAAGGCAGCAGCTACAGCTTTGACGCACCTGCAGGAGATGTTCAGGATGGGGCCGGCACACAACGATCACCACGCGGCGGTCCGCTGTGCCGTCGGCATTGGCCTGCCGCTGCTCCTGGTGCTGTTCCTGGGGCGGATAGACCTGGCCATCTTTGCAAGCTTCGGTGCGTTCACCGGGATCTACGGGCGGAACGAACCGCACCGCCAGCGCCTGGGCCATCAGGGCCGGGCCGGCGCCCTGATGCTGGCGGTCATCCTGGCGGCTGCACTGTGCGCACGCCTGGACCTGGATGCCTGGGGCACCGTGGTGGGCACTACCCTCGTTGCCGGGCTGGGAACCGTGGCCACCGGTTTCTGGCGGCTGCGGCCGGCGGGATCGCTGTTCCATATCTTCGCCTTTGCAGCCATCTCCTCCGTGCCCAACCAGCCGCCGGTCTGGCAGGGCATGCTCACCGCAGTGCTGACCGTGTCCTTTTCCATCCTGGTTGGCCAGTCCGGGATGTTCCTGAAAAAGTACCGGACCGCCTGGGACAAACCCGCACGGCCGCGGTTCTCCGCTGCCCAGCGGCGGTTCATCTATCTTGACGGGCTGCAGTATGCCGTGGCCGCCTCGCTGGCCGGCTCCATTGCCACCCTGCTGGGGATCGGCCACAACTACTGGGCCATGGTCGCGGCCACCGTTCCGCTGGTGGGCCAGACCGTACGGCACCGGGTCTACCGGGGCCTGCAGCGCATCCTGGGGACGTTCGGCGGCCTGCTGCTGACCGCACTGATCCTGCTGCCCGGACTGGAACCGTGGCAGATGGTCCTGGTTATCGCGGCCTGCCAGTTCGGCGCGGAAATGTTCATCGCCCGCCAATACGCCCTGGCCCAGGTGGTGGTGACGCCGCTGGCCCTGGTCAGCACCGAGCTGGCCCACCCGAGCAATCCGATGCACCTGCTGCAGGACCGCGGCATTGAAACACTGATCGGCGCCGCCGTCGGCATGGCCGTTGTGCTGGCCATGCACCTGCGCCGGAAACACCTGCGCCGCGGTGCGCCGGGGCCGCTGAACTAGCCCCGGACGGCGATCAGTTCGGTACGGATCCGGCGCTCGAGTTCGGCGTCGGAAAGGGTCTGCGACCCGCCGTGGGCACGCAGGTACAGCAGCGAGTTCAGGCGCAGGATCCGCCATTCCCGCTCACTGTCCGCGTTGCCGGCCTCGGCCGCCCGGTGGATCTCCCGGTCATACAGGTTCGGCTCGTTCAGCTGCCGCTGCAGCAGCTCGGCGGCCAGCTTGGCCTTCAGCGGATCCGTTTCGGAGGCGTCCGCCGCGCGGACCGCCTGGCTGTAGGCGGCGGCACTCTCGTCGTCGCCGGCCTCATGGGTGATGTGCGCAGCGAGCGCCAGAGTGCCCTGGATCCAGTTCCAGCGCCCGAAGTTCCCGTCGAAGGGCAGCCCGGTGATGATGTTGCAGACCTTCAGGGCGTTTTCCGCATCGCCGAGGTCCACAAACAGGAGATGCGCCAGATCACGCACGTCCTGCAGGTTGCTGCCGGACTTCACGTTCAGTCCGCGTTCCAGCCGGGAGGTGATCTCCTGTACTGCCGCATTCTCCGGATGGGCAGCCGCGGCAGTGGAGAGGATCTCCGCCGCGTTGTCCTCTTCGGACGGGATCCGGCGGACGGCGTCCGACGGCGAGCCCTCGGGTGCCGGAGCCAGCACCCGGACCGAGGAGGCGTACGCCAGGCGCACGCTTTCCCCGTCCTCAAGCTTCACGATGACCAGCGCCGGAGTGCCGAAGTCATCATCCTCCAGGCTGGTGCCCGCCACTGGAGCCAGCGGTGCGGCGGCGCCGTCGCCCGGGACCAGCTGCTGCCCGGGGGAAAGCAGCTCCGCATTGACCCGGAATGTATACGATTCCGGCTGGCTCTCAGACATGGCGATTCCTTCGTGGTTGGACCTCGGCTCCCCAAAGCCCCCATTATATAAAGCTCTGGTTACGCCGCTCAGCGGCCCCATCCGGCCGAGGCGAGGGCCTGACGGAGCAGGTCGCCGCGGCCGCCGGAGAACTCGGCATAGATTTCCGGACTCAGGGCTTCCTCCGGAGTGAGCCAGGACAGTTCCAGGGCATCCTGGCGCGGACTGCACTCACCGGTCACCGGAATCAGGTAGGCCAGGGCCACGGCATGTTGGCGTTCGTCCGTCAGCCCGCTTTGCGACGGCGACGGGAAGAACTCGGCGACGGCGAACGGCACCAGGGTGGGCGGCAGCTGCGGGAGGGCAAGCGGCCCAAGATCCTTTTCCAGGTGGCGCAGCAGGGCGCCCCGGATGGTCTCCCGGTACATCACGCGCCCGGACACGAAGGAACGCACCATCCGGCCTTCGGGCGTGGCCTGCAGCAGCAGCCCGACTTCCGTGACGTAGCCCAGCGGGTCGCAGCGGACCGGCACTGCTTCCACGTAAACCATGGGGAGCCGCTGCCTGGCTTCATAGAGGTCTTCCTCGGAGAGCCAGCCTGGATAGGGATCAGGAGTACGAACGTTCATAGGAGTGTTCTACCCCAAAGCCCCCGCACCCGTCATTCGGCACGCTGGGCTTCGGCCATCGGCTGAACCGGTGCGGAACCGCACCGGACGCTTCCCGCCCCCTCCGCCGGTGCCTAGACTTGGGCCATGACACGGGAGTTTCCCGAGCTCCTCCTGCCGGACGCGGGGGCATGGCGGCAGTGGCTGGAACACAGCTACGCACAGTCCCAGGGAGTGCGCCTGGTGCTGGGCCGCAAGGGCGGCAGCGTCACCAGCCTGACGTACCGCACTGCCTTGGACGAAGCCCTGTGCTTTGGCTGGATTGACGGGCAGGCGAACAAGCGGGACGAGGAAAGCTACCTGCAGCGTTTCCAGCCGCGCGGTCCGCGCAGCATCTGGTCGCTGCGCAACGTAGGGCATATTGCCCGGCTCGAAGCGGAAGGCAGGATGCATCCGGCCGGCCGGGATGCGGTGCTCAGTGCCAAGGTGGACGGGCGCTGGGATGCCGCGTACGCCGGGTCCGCGGCGGCTGAAATCCCCGATGACCTGCGCGCGGCCATCGCACAGGTCCCCGAGGCCCAGGCGATGTATGACGTCCTGACCGCGCAGAACCGGTATGCGCTGTACTTTCGGCTGAAAACCCTCAAAACGCAGGCCGCCCGCGAACGCCGGATTGCCGCCTTTGTGCAGATGCTGAGCGAACAGCGTGCCCCCTACCCGCAGAAACGAATGCCCGGGCCCTTGCCATCCGCTGACGGCCCGCGGGACGCTTAGGATCCAACCAGGAGGTCCACGATGTGCCGGCTCTTTGGGATGCACGCAGGGAAAACCCCCGTCCACGCGACCTTCTGGCTGCTGACGGCACCGGACAGCCTGTCCCGGCAAAGCCGCAAGGAAGCCGACGGGTTCGGGATAGGCACCTTTGCCCCGGACGGAACACCGGAAGTCGACAAGGCCCCGGTCGCCGCGTATGAGGACGTGAAATACGCGCAGGAAGCACGGGAGCTGGAAAGCACCACCTTCCTTGCCCACGTCCGCTACGCCAGCACCGGCGGAAACACCGCGGTGAACACCCACCCCTTTGTGCAGGACAACAGGCTGCTGGCACACAACGGGGTGGTGGAAGACCTGGATGTGCTGGATAACCGGCTGCGCCAGCTCGATGCCTATGACCTGGTGCGGGGCGAAACCGACAGCGAACGCGTGTTTGCCCTCATCACCGCCGAGGCAAGGAACAACGGCGGAAACGTGGGCGCGGCCATCGGCACGGCACTGACCTGGGTGGCCCGAAACCTCCGGCTTTACGCCGTGAACATCATCCTCACCACACCCACCGACGTCTGGGCCGTCCGCTACCCGGACACACACCCGCTGTACGTCCTGCAGGAGGCGCCGGAAGGCCCCCACAACGAAAAGCACAGCGAGCGGATCTCCCTCCACAGCGAGCAGATGGGCCGGGAGCAGCGGCCCGCGGTGCTGCTGGCGACGGAAAAGATGGATGCCAATCCCAACTGGCGGCTGCTGGATTCCGGGGAGCTGCTGCATGTGGACAGCAACCTGCAGGTGGACAGGAGCTTCCCGTTGCCGGAGCATCCGCAACACCTCATCACCCTGGCGGACCTGGACCCGACGGCCGCCGCGTCGCAGCATCCGCTAAAGGTCAGCTGAACCGCCGGGGATCCCTGGCCGGAACCGGCACGGGTTAGTCCGGGTCCGCGCCCGCCCGGTGCACGCGGGCGGCGGCCTCCAGGATCATCCAGGCCTGCAGCTGGGTGGAGAGCCCGACGGCGGAACCGCCCGGGTAGGCAGCCGCTGCCGGTTCCAGCGGGCGGATGCCGAACACCAGCCAGTCACCGCGTTTGCTCCGCCCGTCCCAGAGTGCCTGCGCGGTGGCATCCACCAGCGCGGCAGCCGTGCGGCGGTCCGATTCCGGCAGTGCGGGGGACACCGCCGCCTGCGCCAGGTACCGCGCCAGGATGCCGGTGAAGAGCCCGCCGTCACCGGTGCCGTGGGTGCGCAAAACCCGCACCCCGCCGTCGTTATCCGTCAGGTGCGCGGCCACGCCGTTCACCAGGTCCGTTGCCCGGGACAGGTTGGCGCTGCCGCCAAGCTCCAGCAGGGCACCGAGGACCGGGCCCTGGTTGTAGCTGAACACCCGGGATTCCAGCTGCGGATGCCCGCCCACCATCTTCACGCCGTCCATGTACAGGCCGGTCTGGGGATCTATCAGGGTGGCGTTGAGCCAGTCCACCAGTTCCTGCGCACGGTCCCGGGAACCGCTTCGGACAAAATGCAGGGCCGCCGGGCCGGTGGCCGGTGTGTTTTTGAACGTCCGGTCCCGGTTCCAGTACAACCCGCCGCCCAGTTCCGGCGTGTGCGCGGAGACCAGTGCGGCGTTCAGCGCCTGCAGGATTTTCCGGTAGGGCCGCTGCCGGTCCCGCGATCCGGAGAGCAGGTTCAGCCGGCCCACGGCCAGGGCGAGCCAGGCCATGTCGTCGTAGAAACGGTTGGTGTAGCGCATCCGGTTGCGCAGGCCGATGGTCCTGACCAGGGTCGCCGCCAGGTCCGCTGCGGACGGCAGATCCGGACCGCGGAACGGAGCGCCGGTGCGGCGCTCGCGGAGGGCGGCGTCCAGAAGGGCATCCACATAGTGCGCCTGCCACCAGTAGTGCCAGGGCTGGCGCAGCTGCTGCAGGCGGGACGCCGGCCGGCTGGTGGCGGCAAGATGGGTTCCCGGCAGCCCCGCGAGCTGGCGGCCAAAGGCGGCGCTCACGGCAGCGCCGGCCGCCTCGGCGCGGGCGTCGGCATCCATGTCCGGATCCTCGAAGAGCATGCGCCCACCCTAGACCAGCAGCCGGGGATGCGGCACCGGCCCGCGCACAGTAGGCTCGACCTGCCGGTGTGATCTGCGCGACAGTTCTCCGGCGGCCGGGGCAGGTACCCCGGTTCGAATTCGGTACTTCAGGAGGAATGCATGGACATCGCAGGTGCGTCGGCAATAGTGACCGGGGGAGCCTCCGGGCTCGGCCGGGCCACGGCACGGAAACTTTACGACGCCGGCGCCTCCGTGGTGGTGGTGGACCTGCCGCAGTCCGGCGGGCTCGCCTACACCGAAGAACTGGGCGACAACGCGCACTTTGTCCCCGGCGACGTCACCGATCCGGACCAGATGCAGGCCGCCGTGGAAGCCGCCATGGCCGCAGGGCCGCTCCGGGTGGCCGTGAACTGCGCCGGTATCGCCACCCCGGGGAAGGTCCTGGGCCGCGACGGTGTGCTGCCGCTGGAGGACTTCGCCCGGGTGGTCAGCGTCAACCTGATCGGCACGTTCAACGTGTCCCGGCTGGCCGCCGCGGCGATGGCCGAAACGGACCCGGTGACGGCCAACGGCACCGAGGAGCGCGGGGTCATCATCAACACCGCCTCCGTGGCGGCCTTTGACGGGCAGATCGGCCAGCCCGCCTACGCCGCGTCCAAGGGCGGCGTTGCCGCAATGACCCTGCCCATGGCCCGCGAACTGGCCCGGCACCTGATCCGGGTGGTCACCATTGCGCCGGGGATCTTCGAGACACCCATGATGGCCGGGCTGCCGCAGGCCGCCCAGGACTCGCTGGCCGCACAGGTTCCGCACCCCTCGCGGCTGGGCCGGGCCACGGAGTACGCCTCCCTGGCCGCGCACATCATCGAGAACCAGATGCTCAACGGTGAAACCATCCGGCTGGACGGCGCCATCCGGATGGGACCGCGCTGACCCTGATGACGCACGCCCCGCAACTGAACCTGCCCGACGCCGACTTTTACGGTTTCGAAGCTCTGCTGAGTGAAACCGAGCAGGAGAAACTGGCGCAACTGCGCCGCTTCCTCGCCGACGAAGTGCTCCCGTACGCCGACACCTGGTGGAACGAGGCCCGCTTCCCGGCGGAGCTGCTGCCGAAGCTGGCGGACCTGGGCCTGTCCACACCCGTACAGCAGGGTTACTCGCCGCTGTTCGCTGGACTGGTGATCGCGGAGATCACCCGTGCGGACACCTCCATTGCCACCTTCTTTATGGTCCACCATGACCTGTTTGTGGAGGCCCTGCATGCCTTCGGCTCCGAGGAGCAGAAGGACCGGCTGCTCGACGACGCACGGGCCCTGCGCATCACCGGCGCCTTCGCACTGACCGAGCCTGAGCACGGTTCCGACGTCGCCGGCGGGATGGCCACCACCGCGGTGCGGGACGGGGACACCTGGATCCTCAACGGCACCAAACGCTGGATTGGCAACGGGACCTTCTGCGACTACATGGTCCTGTGGGCGAAGGAGCCTGGAACCGGCCGGACCCGCGGGTTCCTGCTGAACGCCAACCTGCCCGGCGTCACCCGGACCCGGATCGAAAACAAGACCGCACTGCGCACCGTGCAGAACGCGGACATTGTCCTGACCGATGTCCGCGTACCCGAAGCGGACCTGCTCGCCGGCGTGGACAGCTTCGATGACACCAAGCAGCTGCTGCGCGGCTCACGGATCATGGTGGGCTGGCAGGCAGTGGGCGCGCAGATGGCCGCGTTCGACGTTGCCCGGGACTACGCCGTCGGGCGCCTGCAGTTCGGCCACCCGCTCGCCTCCTTCCAGCTCATCCAGCAGCAGCTGGTCCAGATGCTGGGCAACACGGTGGCCAGCACCGGAATGCTGGCACGGGTCACGGAACTGGAACACGGCGGCTACGTAGCGCGCAGCGGTTCACCCGGCGAGATGGCCCGGGCTGCACTGGCCAAGTCCTACGCCACTGCACGGATGCGCGAAAGCGTGGCGATAGGCCGCAGCCTGCTGGGCGGGAACGGGATAGTCACGGATTACCGGATGGCCCGGATCTTCGCCGACGCGGAGGCGATCTACACCTACGAGGGCACCTACGAAATCAACAGCCTGATTGTCGGGCGGGACATTACCGGGGTTTCCGCGCTGCGGTAGTGCTCTGTCCCGTCCCGGCGCCTGCGGGGGCCTGGAACGGCGGCAACGAAATTCCGCGCTCGCAGAGCTCGCGGGAATATTAAAGCCACCTTCCTCCAGGCCCCCTTCGGCGCCGCATTCGCTGCAAGTATGGGAGAAAGCGACCGGTTTGGGAAACCCCTGCCACTTCGCAGCGGAGGGATTTCCCAAACCGGCAGCAGACAGGGGCGGGCTAGTGCCCGCTCGACGCCGGACGGAACCCGGCCAGCGGGTTGGGGATGCGCCCGGAGAACTGGAGGCCGCCGGACGGATCGCTAAGGTCCAGCATCTGCTGGTTGTTGCGCAGCTGCAGGCGGTTCAGGCAGGAGAGGACGAAATCCTCCGCAAAGAGATCCGATGCCGCAAAATCATCGGCGAATTCGGGATGGGCGTCCTGGTACTGCGCCACGGTCTCGGCCACCTCTGCCCAGAAGTCCTGCTGGTCCAGGATGCCGTCCTCATGCAGGAGGGCGGACAGGAAGCGGAAGAAGCAGTCGAAGACATCAGTGAAGAGGGAGAGGACCTTTTCCTCCGCCGGGATCTGCACGCGGACACGGGATACCTCTTCGGGCAGTTCCACTTTCTCGCCCATCACCACAATCTCTTCGGCAATGTCCTTCATAAAGACCCGCTGCGGCACGCCGCCGCGCAGCACCAGGATCAGGTTTTCTCCGTGCGGCATAAAGGCCAGGTCATAGGCGTAAAAGCAGTGCAGCAGCGGCACCAGATAGGCCTCCAGGTACCGGCGGAGCCACTGCCGGGCGGGCAGACCGGACCGGCTGATGAGCGCCGAGGCAAACGGCGTCCCGGCCGCGTCCGTGTGCAGCAGGGAGGCCATGGTGGCCAGCTGCTCGCCGTCGTCGAGCTGGTCCAGCGGGCTTTCCCGCCATAGTGCCGCCAGCATTTTCCGGTACGGGGAGCCCTTGGGCGCCGCGGCGTCGTAGTAGCGGTTGGTGTATCCGATGGCGGCCACCTCGCGCAGGATCCGGAAGTCCGCCGCCTGGAGGGCGGGATCCGCAGAGACCAGGCCGTGCAGCCAGTCATTGATCGCCGGGGTAGCCACCATGTACTCGGGGGAGAGGCCGCGCATAAAGCCCATGTTCACCACGGACAGTGCGGTCTTTACGTAGCAGCGGGACGGCTTGGACCGGTTGAAGAAGGTACGGATGGACTGCTGGGCCTGATAGGTGTCCTCGCCGGTGCCCAGATGGACAATGTGCCGGTTGGCGACGTCGGCGGCGAAGGTGACGCTGAGCTTGTTCCGCCACTGCCAGGGGTGGACGGGCAGATAGTAGTAGCCGGCCGGGTCCAGGCCGGCGGCGGCGAGGGCCGACTCAAAGGCCGCGAGTGTGGCGGCGCCGAGTTCCTTGTGCAGATGCCGCCTGTAATCCATCCCGGCCACCGCAGTGAACCGGGTCCGGTCCGCCCGTACCGCGATCCACTCCAGCCGGATAGGCGCGCCCGCTTCCGGGGCGTAGGCCAGGTAATCACCGGATCCGAACCCCAGCCGCCCGTTGTTGGCCACAAAGCAGGGATGCCCCTCGGTCATGGAACGCTCCACGGCCTGGAAATCCGCTGCCGGATCCGCGCCGCCGGTAAGACCGGCTGCCAGCAGCCCGGAGTCCGGAGCATCGGGGGCATCCTTGAACGCGGCGGAGGCGAGCGTGGAGGAAATCTCCTCCAGGTACACGGGCAGCATCTGCTCATTGATGCCCAGCGTGCCGGCGAATTCGGTGATGAAATCCAAGGCGTCCAGGGCAGCGCCGGCCCCGTCCAGGGTGCGTTCGATGCTCTCGGCGGCGACATTCCAGTGCTGCAGCGCAAGCACGGTTGCCCGGAACCGGTATACGGCACGGCCGTCATCCGACGTCAGCCGGAACATGCCGTCCCGGCCGGTTTCTTCCAACGGCTGCAGGATGCGCTCGTGGGAGAACTCGGCAATCGCCTTGCGAACCAGATGCCGGTTGGCGCGGTTCCAGCGCTCGGGCGTGAGGTGTGCGGTGGTGCCGGGTGAGGTGGTGCCGGGTGAGGTGGTTTCCGGGCCAGGGGCCGGGGCAACGGGTGTGGCAGCGGGGGCGGCTGTGCGTGTCACGGGGTAACTCCTTTGAGCGCAGCGGCGAAGCCGGCGCGGGTGCAGAAACTGAGGCTGGCGGTTTTGTCCGGCAGTTCGATGAGCCGGTCCGGGACAAATCCGAAGCGGGCATTCAGGGCGGCGATCTTGGTGTTGCGGACATCCGGCTCCACGACAATCCGGTCCACGGCGGGATCGCCGAAGAGGAACTCCAGCACGGCGCGGAACACAGCGGATGTGAAGCCCGGCTGCGGTGCATCCGGCGGCCCCACCAGCAGATGCATTCCCAGATCGCCCTTCTCCACCGGATAGGTTCCGGCCAGCGGGGAATGCGCCGGGGCGTAGCTTTCCGCCAGGAACGCCGGGGTGCCGTCCTCCCCGCGGCCCAGCCAGGCATGGTGGTGCGGGTTGGCGGCAATGCCGGTGTATTCGCGTTCGACGTCGGTCACAGAGGCATTGAGCATGCCCCAGAACCTTGCGTAGTCCCGGGTCATCCAGCTGTGCAGTAGCGGGGCGTCGGCGGCGGGGTCCACGGGAATGAAGCTGAAGTTCATGCGCGGGCCTCCGACTGCTCGGCAGGTTCGTCTTGGACCGGCACCGCGGTGTTTTGCGGGGCGCCGAACTCCTGGAAGGTGATGGAGGTTTCCACGGGGTAGACCTCCCGGCCCAGCACGGCGCGGATAATCGCGGAGTTGCGGTAGGCGGCCATCCCCAGGTCCGGGGTGACAAAACCGTGGGTGTGCAGTTCGGCGTTCTGCACGAAAATTTCGCCCGGTTCGGTGCCGATTCCGTACCAGCGGTCGACGTCGAAGCGTCCCGCGGCGTCACGGCGGATCCGCTGTGCGATGCCTGTCAGGAACTCCGGTTCCCGGTAGGTGTAGCCGGTGGCCAGGACCACGGCGTCACTTTGCAGGCTGAACGGGCGGTCCTGCTCGGTGTGGTGCAGCTCCAGCGTGGATGCTCCCGTCGCGGGGTTGACTGTTGCCCCGCGCAGCTCCAGGTGGGTGAGCAGCCGGGTCCGGGGTTCCGCGCGCAGGCTCTTGGCATACAGGGTGTCGTAAATGGTGTTGATCAGATCGGAATCGATGCCCTTGTACAGGTTCTTCTGCTGCGCGATGAGCCGGTCGCGGGACGCCCCGGGCAGGGCATGGAAGTAGTCGACATAGTCCGGCGAAGTCATTTCCAAGGTGAGCTTGGTGTACTCCAGCGGGAAGAACCGGCCGGACCGGGTGACCCAGTTCAGCTCATACCCGTGGCCGTCCATCTCCTCCAGCAGGTCCAGGTACAGCTCGGCGGCGCTTTGGCCGGACCCGACAATGGTGATGGATCGCTTCTGCTGCAGCTCCTGTTTGCGTGCCAGGTAGTCACTGTTGTGCAGCACGGTGGCGCCGGTCTGCCGCAGGGATTGCGCGGCGGGCGGCAGGTAGGGCCGGGTCCCGGTGCCCAGCACCAGCCGCCGGGTCCGGTACCTCCGGATGCCTGCCGCGCTCTGAGCGGTCACCTCGTACACGGATTCGCCGCCGTCGGACAGGTGCACGATGCCGGTGACCCGGTGCCCGAACCGGACGCCGGGGAGCTGATCGGCTACCCAGCGGCAGTACGCGTTGAACTCAGCCCGCAGCGGATAGAAGTTCTCCCGGATGTAGAACCGGTACAGCCGGTTGGTCTGCTTGAGGAAGTTCAGGAAGGAATAGCGCGAGCACGGATCGGCCAGCGTCACCAGATCGGCCATAAACGGCACCTGCAGGTGCGCGGACTCGAGCATCATGCCCGGGTGCCAGTCAAAGCCGCTGCTGCTGTCCAGGAACAGGGTGTTCAGTTCCGGCAGGGGATCAGTGAGTGCGGCCAGACCCAGGTTGAAGGGCCCGACGCCGATGCCCAGCAGGTCATAGAGCGGTTCGGTTGCAGCGGCTTCCGCGGCGCTCATGCTGCGGCTCCGGCGAGGTAGTCGGCTCCGGCACGGCGAATGAGCGCGAGGATCTGGCGCACGTCCTCCAGCGTGGTGTCCGCGTTGAGCAGGGTGAACTTCAGGAAGTGCCGTCCGGCCACAGTGGTGCCGGCCACGAGCGCCTTGCCCGAAGCGGAGAGGGCCCGCCGGATGTGCAGGTTCAGCGCGTCGGACGTCTCCTCATCGGCCTTCCGCCCGTCCCGGCCGGCCGGCCGGTACCGGAAGACCAGTGTGCTCAGCTGGACAGGTGCTGCGGTGTCGAAGTCCGGGTCGGCTTCCACCAGCTCCCCGGTGGCGGCTGCCAGATCGATGGCCGCGTCGAGAAGTGCGCCCACGCCGTCGGCCCCCATGATCCGCAGGGTGAGCCAGAGCTTCAGTGCATCAAACCGGCGGGTGGTCTGGATGCTCTTGTCCACCTGGTTGGGGATGGCGTCCCGGGCGGCGCTTTCGGGATTGAGGTAGTCGGCGTAGTAGGTCACGTGCCCGAGCATCGCGGCCTCGCGGACCAGCAGGGCGCTGGAGCTGACCGGCTGGAAAAACGTCTTGTGGAAATCCACCGTGACTGAGTCTGCGGCGCCGATGCCGTCGAGCAGGTGGCGGTGGCGCCGGGAGGTGATCAGCCCGCCACCGTAGGCTGCGTCCACGTGCAGCCATGCGCCGTGCTCCTCGGCCAGCCGGGCGGTCTGAAGCAGGGGATCGATGCTGCCGAAATCCGTGGTCCCGGCGGTGGCGACCACCGCCATGGCGCGTTCGCCCCGTGCAGCGCTCGCGGACATGGCTGCCTCGAGGGCCTGCATGTCCATGCGGCGGTTGGCGTCGCACGGAACCGGAATGACGGCGTCGTACCCCAGGCCCAGCATCGATGCGGATTTGCGGATGCTGAAGTGGCTGGCTTCCGAGGCGAAGATACGCAGCCCGCCAAGCAGCTCGGGCAGCCGCCGCCCTTTATGGCCGGGGTCCGTGCGCAGCGCTGCCACCGCGCGGTTCCGTGCGATCAGCAGTGCCTGCTGGTTGGAGGCGCTGCCCCCGCTGGTGAACACGCCGTCGGCCTGCGGTCCGAGTCCGAGCCGGTCTGCGGTCCAGCGGATCAGCCGCTGTTCAATCAGGGTTGCGCCGGCGCTCTGGTCCCAGGTGTCCATGGAGGAGTTCACCGCTGAAAGGATCGCCTCGCCTACCAGGGCAGGGATAACCACGGGGCAGTTCAGGTGCGCGGCATATTTGGGGTGGTGGAAGTACACGGCATCGCGCAGGTACACCGATTCCAGCTCGGCGAGGGCCGCGGCGGTGTCCGGCAGCGGGGTGTCCAGATCCACGCCGGCCACGACCGGGGCCAGATCTGCCGGCGCAATGCCGCTGAACGGGCCGGCAGCGGTTTCGACTTTTGCCGCGACTGCATCGATGGCCAGACGCATACCGGCGGCATAGCGGGCGCTGTTGCCGGCATTGAACAAATGCCCGCCTGCGAAGGCCTCGTCAACGTGGAAACGGATGTCGCCGGACGGGCCGGCGTGATGCAGCAAGGACACTGCGGACTCCCTTGAAAGTGCATTTCGGAAAGGTAACGAAGAAACAGTGGACCACTCGGGCGAATTACGTCAATATTTCATGACGTAATTCAGAAAAGCCCGGGAAACCGGGATGGAATGGAGGTCATAGTTGTCCCAATCCCGGGTTGCACGGGCATAATGACGCGCGCGGAACCGGCCTGCAGATGCAGTGAACAGCAGGGTGTACCCGGCGGTTCGCATCCCCTGCGGGTGGCACCGGCCCGGATGAATCAGTAGGCTTACTAAATGGGCCGCACGGGTTGCGGTCCGGTTTCCCGGACGTGAAAGGCAAGGTTTATGAGCGAGCAGAGCATTCCTGATCCCGAACTCGGCGACGATCCGGTTCTGGCCGACGACGTCGCAGCGGTTGCCACCCCGGACGAACTGACGGTGGTCTCCGAAGACGAGCTGCTGGAGCAGGACCAGCTGACGGACGCCGAAGACCTCACCTATCCCGGCGCGGCCGAAGACACCTATCCCGGCGCGGCCGAAGACAACCCCGACAACTGGCAGGCAGACCCGCTGATCCGCGGCGAAGCTCCGCTGGATGAGCCCGGCGCCCTCTCCGACCAGGCCCTGCGCGAGGAGACGGCTGAGGAACGCTTCCTCGACGGCGAGAGCCAGATTCCGCCGGAGGAACCCACCATCGGCGAAGCGGCGTCCGACGTTGATTTCGGTGATCCGACCGTGGGTGACGAGGAAGACGCCAGCGACGACCCGGCGCACCTTGGCGGCAACCCCCTGGCCGATTTTGATCCCGAAGACGAGCCGGATCCGGACGCAGAGCGCTAATTCCTGCCCAAGGTCACTCCCGGGGCGGCACTAGGCTGGTTCCATGCCTTCTTTCCGCGTGCAGTTGAACATCCTCGGTCTGAAGCCGGGCAACCCGCCCGAAGCGGTAATGGAAACAGCCGTCGCCGCCCTGGGATCGGCCCACCACGTAGAGGCCAACCAGCTGGACATCGTCTCCGGGGTGCCGCGGATCACGCTGCGGTTCACCGTGCCGGATGACGAATTCTCCGTGGAAAACTCCCGCGCCCGCCGTGCGGCCATCAACATGCGCGCCGCCGTCGAGGAAGTAGCCAACGGTCGGGACCTCCGGGTGCTCCGCCGGATGCGCGGACGCTGGACGGTGCTGTAGGCACCGGAAGAATCAGCCGGGAAAAGCGTCCAGGGAAAGCCGGCTGCGGTACTCCACCGGCTCACGGGTCAGCGGATCCGTAAAGCGCACCGAACGGGCCAGCAGCTGCAGCGGCTTGGAATAGTCATCCGGTGCCTGCGGCAGCAGCTCGGGGTAGAAGGAATCGTTGAGGATCCCGATGCCCTGGGACGCCATATGCACCCTGAGCTGGTGGGTTTTGCCGGTGTGCGGGGACAGCCGGTACCGGCCCAGTCCGTCCCGGCTTTCCATCAGCTCAATCAGGGTTTCCGCATTCGGCTCGCCGTCCACTTCCTGGGCCAGCAGGTAGGTGCGGGACTTGATCATGCGGCTGCGGACGGTCAGCGGCAGCGCCAGGTCCTCGCGGACGGGGGCCACGGCCTCGTACTCCTTGCTGATCCGCCGTTTCTCGAACAGGATCTGGTAACTGCCCCGGGTCTCGGGGTTGGTGGAAAACAGCAGCACGCCGGCCGTCATCCGGTCCAGCCGGTGCATCGGAATCAGGTCCGGGATTCCCAACTGCACGCGGAGCCGCACCAGAGCCGACTCGGCCACATACATCCCGCCCGGCGTCGTCGGCAGGAAATGCGGCTTGTCCACCACCAGCAGGTTCTCGTCCTGGTGCAGGATGCCGATGTCCACGGGTATCCGCTCTTCCGGCGGGAGCTCACGGTAGTACCAGATGAAGGTGTGCTCGTTCAGGGGCGTGGCTGCGGTCAGCGGAACACCGCCCAGGCCCACCACCTCGCCGCGCTCAAAACGGTTCACAATCCCGTCCGGATCCACATGGCCAAAACGCTCCAGCACATAGTCCATGGCGGTCTTCCACGGCCCCTCTGACGGCAGGCGCAGGCGGGTGGCATTGACTCCGTTGCGCACGGGAAGCGGGGATTGCATCACGGTTTCAGGATATCGGGTGCCCGGGCTTAAATTTGGGCTGGGCCTTTCTGCCCGCGAACCCTGCGAAACGGAGCCCGGTGGCCACCAAACCAGTTATTCCTCCTGCTGAGCCGAGCACGACGACGGCGCTGACGCCCGAAGAGCGCCAGTCCGTCCTGCGCACCCTGCGGTCACCAAAACTGCTCAAAACCGAGGTCCTGGCCGGGCTTGTCGTGGCCCTGGCGCTGATCCCCGAGGCGCTGGCATTCTCCGTGATTGCCGGGGTGGATCCGCGCATCGGCCTGTTCTCCGCCTTCACCATGGCCGTGACCATTTCCTTCCTCGGCGGCCGCCCGGCAATGATCTCCGCCGCCACCGGCGCCGTGGCCCTGGTCATCGCACCGCTGGTGGCATCCCACGGCGTGAACTACATGATTGCCGCCGTGCTGCTGGCCGGCGTCGTCCAGGTGCTGCTGGCCGTGCTGGGGGTGGCGAAACTCATGCGCTTCATTCCCCGCCAGGTCATGGTGGGCTTCGTCAACGCGCTGGCCATCCTGATCCTCGTTGCACAGGTGCCCGAGCTGCTGGGCGTCCCCTGGCTGGTCTACCCGCTGGTGGCGCTGGGGCTGCTGATTGTCTTCGGCCTTCCCCGGCTCACCACAGCGGTACCGGCATCCCTGGTGACCATTGTGGTGCTCACCGCCATTACCGTCGGAGCGTCCCTGACCGTGCCGACCGTCGGGGACAAAGGCGAACTGCCGGAAAGCCTGCCCTCCCTGCTGCTGCCTGACGTCCCGTTTAGCCTGGACACCCTGCAGGTGATTTTCCCCTACGCGCTGGCCGTGGCGTTTGTCGGACTGCTGGAATCCCTCATGACGGCCAAGCTGGTGGATGACGTCACTGACACCCGCTCCAATAAGACCCGGGAAGCCTGGGGTCAGGGCGCGGCCAACATTGTGACCGGATTCTTCGGCGGGATGGGCGGCTGCGCGATGATCGGGCAGACCATGATCAACGTAAAGGCCTCGGGCGCCCGCACCCGGATTTCCACCTTCCTCGCCGGCGTGTTCCTGCTGGTACTGGTGGTGGTGTTCGGCGATGTTGTGGCGGTCATTCCCATGGCCGCCCTGGTGGCCGTGATGATCTTCGTGGCGGTGGCCAGCTTCGACTGGCACAGCATCCGCCCGTCCACACTGAAGATGATGCCGAAGAGCGAGACCGCCGTTATGCTCGCCACCGTGGCCGTCACGGTCTGGAGCCACAACCTGGCCATCGGCGTCGGCGTCGGCGTGCTCGTGGCCATGGTGCTCTTCGCCCGGCGGGTGGCCCACTTCGTCACCGTGGACCGCATGGTTGACGACGACGGCGCCGTGGCCACCTACACGGTCAACGGCGAGTTGTTCTTCGCCTCCTCGAATGATCTCTACTCCCAGTTTGAGTATGTCCGCGATCCCGCCCGTGTGGTCATTGACCTCAGCGGTTCGCATGTCTGGGACGCTTCCACGGTGGCCGCCCTGGATGCGGTCACGGAAAAGTACCGCCGGCGCGGAACCGAAGTGCAGATTGCCGGGCTCAATGACGCGAGCGTGCAGATGCGGAACCGGATGGCCGGGAAGCTGGGCTGACGGGGAGCGCTCACCGGGCGGTCGTGGTCAGGCGGCGCGCAGTGCCGGCGAGTCCGCAAGGAGGGCCGTGAACGCCGTCCGGCATTCCTCCGCCGTCGGGCGGTCCCGGAAGGAAAGCGACGTCATCGCCGTCAGCAGGGACGTCCAGCCGGCCGGCAGCGCGGCCGGAATCTCCGGGCCGCGGACCGTCCGGACCACCATGGATTCAACCTGCGGCAGGTCGAAGGCACGGACACCCGTGATGGACTCCAGCAGGACGAGTCCCAGGGAGTACACGTCGGTGGCGCCGGTCAGGTCTGTTCCGTGGACCTGTTCCGGACTCATATACGGCAGGCTCCCGTAGGACTGCTGCTCCCCGCCGCCCTGGGCGTCCACGGCTGTTCCCAGATCGGCAATCTTCGCGGTCCCCGTCCCCGGGTCGAGCAGGATGTTCGACGGTTTGATGTCCCGATGGATATATCCGGCCGCATGTATGGCGGAGAGTCCGGCCGCCACGTCCCGGCCGAGCCGTGCCGCGGCGGCAGGCTGCATGGCGCCGTGGCTGGCAATGTCCTGGCGCAGGTTGCGTCCGGGCACCATCTCCAGCACCAGATAGGGGGCCTGAGCACCTGTGTCGGGGTGGCTGATGGCGCCGTGGGACAACAGCCCCACCACATGCGGATGGGGTATCGCTGCCAGCACGGCGGCCTCGCGTGAGGCTTCGTGGCCCTGGGGTGCGTGCCCCAGGGGAGCGGAGAAGATTTTCACGGCCACCTTCTCCAGCGAGGCAAGGTCGGTGGCCCGCCAGACATACGCGGCGGCGCCGCGTCCGATGGGTTCATCCAGGCAGTACCGTCCGTCGAGGAGAACGTGGGCACTGAAACCGGACGAGTCCGGGCGGCCGGACGGGACGGAACGGGGCTGTCCGGCCACCGGCCGGGAATGCCGAATAGCCGCTGGCGCCGAGCCGCTCATTGTCCGCTCCCCCATGGATAGTTAGCTTGTCTAGTTATTAGAAAAGCTAAGATACCTGCGGCGGGATCGGAAAGTCCAGTACGGGTGCGGCGCGGCCGGTGGCGCCGGCGGAAATAAGGCGGCGGGAAGTGTGTGGCCGGAATGGGGTGGGTTGCGGCCGGGGCTAGCCGGCGGGCGGTTCAGGCAGCGCGTCCCGCAGCCGGTTCATAAAGCGGATGACCACGTCGGCCTCGGCGGGGGAGAGTTCGGCGGCCGCCTGCATCATGCGCCGGTGCATGTCCCCAACGGTCTCCCGGACTTCCTCATCGGACGTTTCGGTA
Source organism: Arthrobacter sp. Y3225209 (assembly GCF_059090685.1). NCBI lineage: Bacteria > Bacillati > Actinomycetota > Actinomycetes > Micrococcales > Micrococcaceae > Arthrobacter > Arthrobacter sp. Y3225209. Next base: position 16,645 of record NZ_JBNHFW010000023.1, on the reverse strand, counting down.
GGGACAATCTCCCAGGCCCGCCGGTCATTCGGGCGTGCGCGCCGCTGGACATAGCCACCGCGTTCCAGGCGGTCAATCAGCGCCGTGGTGGAGGCAGTGGAAATGCCCAGCAGCCGGCTGAGATCCTTGGGTCCCAGGCTTCCGCCCACCTGGCGTGCCTGCATGAGGTAGCGCATGGCAAGCAGGTCATTCTCATTCATGCCCATGGAGTCCTGGGTGCGCCGGCGGATCTGCGTTTCGGTGGCACGGTAGCTCCGCACGGCGTCGAGTACGTCGCGGGCCCGAGGGTGCTCCGGATCCGGGGTGTACCAGTACCCGCCCTGATCGCCGGGCTGCTGGGGGATGTCCATTCGCCCAATCCTAGTCCTCCTGAAGGCTAGCCCGGCTAGGGAACGGTGCGACACAATTCACACTGTAATTAGGACATAAAAATATGAGCTAATGCGTTCGGGTGTGGTCTGATGTTGTTTGTCCGATTTAGGACCGCCTTACTTCAGACTGATAGGAACACCCTTGCCCGCACCCAGCGTCCCGCCGTCCATGTCCTCCATCGGGCCTTCGCGCCGAACCGTCCTTGGCGGAGCCGGTCTGGGCTTCCTTGCCCTGGCGCTTGGCGCCTGCTCATCCCGGGAGACCGTGGGTGCGGGCAACCCGGCAGCCTCCGCCGGGTCCGGAAGCTTCACCGTGACGGACATGCGCGGCGTGCAGGTGTCCTTTGACGCTCCGGTGCAGCGAATCGCCACCACCGTGATCCCCTCCCCGTCCATGCTGGCTGCCGTGGACGGCGGCTACGGCCGGATTGTGGGCATCAATGAGTCCACCCTGCAGGCCAACCAGCAGGGCCTGTTCGGCGAGATGTTCCCGGAATCAAAAAAGACCACCACCATCTCCCCGTCCAGCTTCACGCCGAACATTGAAACCATCACCGACCTGGAACCCGACGTTGTTTTCCAGTGGGCGGACCAGGGCGACGGCCTCGTGGAGCCGCTCGAAAATGCCGGGTTCAAGACCGTCTGCCTGCTCTACGGCACACAGGAGTACCTGGAAACCTGGGTGTCCCTGTTCTCCACCATCCTCGGCAAGCCAGGGCGCGGCACCGAAATTGTCGATTGGATGCACACCGAAATCTCGCGGCTGCAGGAGGAACTTTCCGGCGTCACAACGCCCGTTCGGGTGGTGCACCTGGGCCAGTCCGGTGACGGCTATTCGGCCTCGAACAAAACCTCCTACATGCACTATTGGATGGAACTGGCCGGCGGGCAGAACATGGCCGCAGACAACATCTCCGCCGAGAACGTGGTGAGTGCCGAACAGCTGATCGAATGGGATCCGGAGGTCATCACGCTGGGCGGCTTCGACGCCCGCACTCCTGCAGAGGTCTATGCGGACAAGTCCCTTGCCTCGGTGTCCGCCGTGAAGAACCGCCGGGTCTACAAGGCCCCACTGGGCGGTTACCGCTGGGAGGTGCCCTGCGCCGAGTCGCCGCTGATGTGGCAGTGGGCGGCGGAAATTTACCACCCCGACCGCACCGGCCACACACTGCGTGCCGCCATGAAGGAAAAGATCAGCTACCTCTACGGATACGACGTCTCCGAAGGGCAGATCGACGCCGCCCTGCGGCTGGACATGAACGGTGCCAGTGTTGGCTACGACGTCTTCCGCCGCTGAGATGGGCACGGCACCCGCCGCTGGTCCCGCGCGGAAAGTCCCCGCACCACCGGCCGGAGCACGCCGCGGGACCCCCACAGCTGCACGCCGCCGGCTGATCCTGCTGCTGTGCTTCCTGATCCTCTGCGCGGTGGCCCTGGTGTCCATGGCCGCCGGCCGCTACTGGGTTCCCCCGAACGAGATCCTGCGCATCCTCGCCAATGAGGCCACCACCGTCTTTGGCGGGGAGGGAATGCTCCGGCGGACCTGGACTGACCAGGAAGCCACCGTGGTCCTGGACGTGCGGCTTCCGCGCGTGCTGCTGGCCTTCCTGGTGGGCGGGGCACTCTCGCTGGGAGGTGCCTGCCTGCAGGCACTGTTCCGCAACCCGCTGGTCAGCCCGGACATTATCGGCGTCACGGCCGGGGCATCCTTTGGCGGCGTGCTGGTACTGACCCTTGGCCTCTCCGGCGGCTGGATGGTGGGCGGAGCCTTCGGGTTCGGCCTCGCCGCCCTGGCCGGCGTGCTGCTGCTGGGCCGGCTGGGCGGACGGGACAACGCGATGCTCATGATTGTGCTCGGCGGAATTGTGGTGGCAGCCTTCTTCAACGCCCTGGTCTCCTTTATGACCTACATAGCGGACCCGTACTCCGAACTGCCCTCGATTGTGCACTGGCTGCTGGGCTCCATTGCCGCAGCGAGCTATGACAAGGTGCTCACCGCCCTGGTCCCGGTGGCGTTGGGCGCCGCCGTCGTGCTCGCCCTGCGCTGGCGGCTGAACGTGCTCTCGCTGGGCGACGACGACGCCGCCGCGCTGGGCGTGAACCCGCAGCGTTCGCGCGTGCTGCTGTTGTGCGCCGTCGCCCTGATGACCGCCGGGACAGTGGCCGTGGCCGGCGCCGTCGGCTGGGTGGGATTGGTGGTTCCGCATCTGGCCCGGCTCTGGGTGGGGCCGGATCACCGGGTGCTGCTGCCGGCGTCGCTGCTGCTGGGCGGCACGTACCTGATGCTCATTGACACCCTCAGCCGCTCCATCACCAGCAGCGAACTGCCTCTGGGCATCCTCACCGCCATTATCGGCGCGCCCGTTTTCGTGGCGCTGCTGGCCCGATCACAGAAGAAAGGGCAGGTCTCATGACCGTACTTTCCATGCCGCGCCCCGCGTCCGGAAACCAGGGGCAGGACCCGCTGATGCAGGTGGCGGACCTGGGGTTCCGCTACTCACGGCTGCGGCCCTGGCTGTTCCGCAACCTGGGCTTCACACTGCAGCCCGGCGAAATCCTTTCCATCCTGGGGCCCAACGCCCGGGGCAAGACCACGCTGCTCAAATGCCTGGCCGGACTGCTGGCCCCGCGCGAAGGATCCGTGTCCTGCGCCCCGGGGATCGGCTACGTGCCGCAGGACCACGGCGCAGGGCCTTCCTTCAGCGTCGCCGAAATGGTGCTGATGGGCCGCACCCGGCACCTGCGGGCCTACCAGACTCCGCGGCGCGAGGACCATGACGCCGCCGAGGCCGCCATGGAGCGGGTGGGCGTGGCCGCCTGGGCGGAACGGGAATACTCCGAGCTGTCCGGAGGGCAGCGGCAGCTGGTACTGATTGCCCGGGCGGTGGCCTCCGGCTGCGAGCTGCTGATCCTGGACGAGCCGGCCTCCGCCCTGGACCTGAACAACCAGTCCCGCGTGCTGGCGGTACTGTCCGGCCTGGCCTCCGACGGTATGGGCATCATCATGACCACCCACCACCCGGACCACGCCCTGCACGTGTCCAAAAATGCGCTGCTGTTTGTCGGCAGCCATGACGTCCGCTGGGGTCCCACCGATGAACTGCTTACCGGCCCCGCCCTGTCCGAGGTGTACGGCCTGCCCATCTGCACCCCCACCGTGGGAACCGTCTCGGGCGAACGCGTGATCGCGGTCCCGGACTTCGGCCCGTCCTGCCGCGCCTGCCCGGTGCCCGAAGCCGTCGGGGCACCATTGATTGACCTTCCCCTGCCTATCCGAAAGGACCTTCCGTGATTATCCGACTGATCGGCGGCACGCCCATGCGCGGTCAGGCCGACCCGTCCTGGCGCGGTGCCATCTCCGACGCCGATGCCTACGACCTGACCAACGACGCCGCGCGGGCCCGGATTCTCTCCGCCAACGGCTTGGTGATCAGCGGCGGTGTGGACCACCTGCTGCTGGGCCGCTACCGGGAGGAACTGACGGCTTTTGTCCGCTCCGGCGGCCGGGTGCTGGTCAACGGCCAGGTGGTCAAGCCGTTCATCGACGGGCTGGCCGTGTGGCGGAAGCTGGAATTCCGCGGTGCGCAGGATGTCCGTCCACACGCCGTCAGCGAGCATCCGGTCTGGAACGGGATCGATGACCGGGACCTGCACTACCGCACCGGCGTGCCCGGTATCCACAGCTATGAGCGGCTGGAGGAGATAGGCGTAGCCGGTTTCTACGGCCGCGGCTACCACCTGGACCTGCCCGAAGGAGCCCAGGTCATCACCGGCATTGGCTCCTACCGGCTGCCGCTGGACTACGCCTACCGCATCGGCGCCGGCGAAGTGCTGGTGCACGGCGGCAATGACCTGGAGAGCTTCAGCGACGACGGCTACAGCACCCGGGTGCTTGGCCCGAACCTGGTGGCCTGGCTCGAAGCGGGACGGAACGACGGCGCACGGAACGATGGCGGACGGGACGGCGGGACCAGCGTGCGCAACGGCGCGCAGAACGGCGGCACTGATGCCGCCGTCGTCCGCGTTCTCCCCGCCGCCGCCCCGGCGGATGCCGCCGTCGCCCGCGCAGCCCGCGATGCTAGGGTTTCCCGCGAATCCCGCGAATCCCGCGAATCCCGCGAATCCCGCGCACCGGGTGCCGCGCCGCGGATCGGGCTGCTGCACTGCGGCGCCTTCCAGCCGCTGCGCACCCTTGCTGATCCGGCGCTGGCACCCTACCGGCTGGAATCCGTGTACCTCCCGGACGCTGATCCGGCAGTGCTGGCGGACCTGGACGTGGTGCTGGTCAGCGACCGGCTGCACCAGGGCCAGCTGGAGCGTTTTGTCCCGGCACTGCTTGCGGCGCTGGAGGATCCGCGGAAAACGGTGATCGTACTGGGCGAAAACAAGGTGGAGCAATGGCTGCCCGGTGTTGGCTACACCTTCCGGCCCACAGTGTTCTGGAAATGGCGCACGGGCGAGGACAACGGCACCCGGCTGCGGCTGCCGGAGGACCCGATGTGGGAGTTCTTTACCCCGTGGTCCGTGTCCTGGCACCATCACGGATTGCTGCACCCGCGCCCCGGGGCCCGGTCACTGGTGGTCATGGAAGAGGACGGTGCCGAGGTGGGGACCCTGATGTATGTGGATGAGGTCAACCAGCCCGCCCGTCTGCTGGTGACCACCATGGACCCGGTGTACCACCACGGATCCGGGTTTATGCCCGGGGCCTCACAGCTGCTGTACTCACTGCTGCGCTGGGTGACCGCCACACGTTCGTCCGCGGGGAAACACCCCTGACCTGCGCTTGCGGGGGACGGGGGGACTACAGGGTCAGGGCCATGCCCAGGGAAGTTCGGCGGGATCGATGCCGAGAGGCTGCGGAGCGGGTTATTGGAAGACACGCAGTTTTCCGCCGGACCCGCTCCGCATCCGCTGTGGGTGGTGCCACACTGGGGCCATGAGTCACCGCGCAGGGTGCAGCCGGCAAGCAGCATTCGCCCCGGTCCACACGTCTGGTCGTTCATGAAGCCGGCGGGCAAAGCCGTCGTCGCGCTGATTGCGTGCTGCATCGCGCAGTTCGTCCTGACGGTCAACGGCTCGATCGTGAGCATCGTCCTGCCCGACATCGCGAAGGAGTTCGGCTCCTCGATGACGATGCTGCAGTGGACGGTCGGGGTCTACGTCCTCGCATTCGCCTGCCTCCTGACAGCGGCGGGCAACATGGCGGACCGACTCGGTCGCCGTCGCATCCTGCTTGCCGGACTCGCCGTCATCCTGATCGGCTCCGTCGTCTGCGCGCTGAGTCCCGATGTTGTCGTGCTCATCGTCGGCCGCGTCGTGCAGGCCGTCGGCGCAGCCATGCTCGCCTCGTCGGGGCTCGCCGCCGTCTCTGCCCGGTCGACCGACACCGCTGTGCGGGTCCGCGCGATCGCGTGGTGGGCCGCGATCGGCGGCGTCGCCCTGGCCGCAGGACCCTTCATCGGGGGCGTCGTCAGCGAGTTCTTCGGATGGCGCGGCGTGTTCTGGATGAGCGTCCCGGTAGCCCTCATCGGCCTGGCCCTGGTGCCAATTGCCGTCAGGGAGTCGCGCAACCCCTCGCCGCTCCCGTTCGATGTCGTAGGGCAGCTACTGGTGTCGGGGTTCCTCGCCGCGCTGGCCTTCGCGATGATCGAGGGCACACAGCTGGGCTGGACCTCTGCACCGATCCTGATCTCGCTCGGGGCCGCGGCCGTCCTCCTCATCGTCTGGCTGCTGCGTGCCCGGCGCCGCCCGGATCCCCTGATCCCGCTCCGCCTCTTCGCTGACCGCCCTTTCGTCCGGGCGTCGCTCACCTCGATCATCGGCTTCGCCGCCGCCGCCGGGTTCTTCTACATCGCCCCGCAGTATCTGCGCTCGATCCGCGGGGAGAGCGCGCTGGAAGCGGGCATCTTCCTCCTTCCGCTCGCAATCGCCGCACTGGTCTCTGCCCAGCTGTCCGGGCGGATCGTTGCGGCCGGTCGGGCGGGGCAGGACCTGGTGGCGGGTGGAGGGATCATGGCACTGGGCTCGGTGATGCTGCTGCTGTGGTCGGACGGCTCGCTGTGGGTGGAGGCGGCGTCGTTCGTGGTCTTCGGTTTCGGCTACGGACTGCTCAACGATCCGCTCAGCGTGGAGGAGCTCGCAGCGCTTCCCGACTCGGAGGCGGGTCTGGCCTCGTCGCTCTTCTCGACGTCGAAGCAGACCGGTCAGCTCTTGGGCATCGCGGTGGTTGGCACGATCCTGTCCGCAGCCTCGGCGGACTTTGCGAACGCCTACCGCCACGTGGGCGGGTGGGTCTGGATGGCGCTGCTGGTCTGCAGCATCGCTGTGGCCGCCCTGAACATCCCGTCCCTTGGCACCCGTACGAAGACGGCTCAGGCCCGCACCACCACGGCCCCGGACAACAGGCCTCGCACGTCTTGATTACAGGGTCAGGGCCATGCCCAGGGAGTCCGGCGCGGTTTAGAGGAAACCGTGCCGGGCATACAGGCGCCGTCCGGGCGGATCCGCCATCAGCGTGACCCAGGCGCCGGCCGGGGCTTCGGCCCGAATTTGGGCCAGCAGCTCGGTGAGCACGCGGTCGCCCAGTCCCTGCCGCTGGTGGCCGGGCAGCACGGCCATATCCGCAATATGGAAGTACCAGCCGCCGTCACCGATCACCCGTCCCATGGCCACCGGCGTCCCGGTGGCTGTTTCGACAATGTGGACGGCGGCCCAGCTGCCGGGCAGGGCCGCCCGGGCCTGGTCCGCCCGCTTCGGGCTGAGCCCGGACTCCGCGCGCAACCGGAGGTAGGCCTCCACCGGAGGGGCGGTGTGCAGCAGGCGGTACGGTTCATCAGTCATGGAGGAAATGCTTCCACGTCCGCCGGCCCGGACGCCGTTTTATTACGGGGCGGCACCGGGCTGCGGCGGTGCCGGACCCTGCCGGGGTTTCCTCAGCCCAGCACCAGCCGCGCGGCCAGGACCAGCATGACAATGCCGATCAGCAGGTCCACCACCTGCCAGGTCCTCGGCCGGTTCAGCACACCGGACAGTGAGCGCGCGCCGTAGCCCAGTGCCGTGAACCAGAGAAGGCTGCCGACGGCGGCGCCCGCGGCGAAAGTCCATCGGGCGTCCGGTCCGTACTGGTTCGCCAGACTCCCCAGCAGCACCACCGTATCCAGGTAGACGTGCGGGTTCAGGAAGGTCAGCGCGAGAGTGGTCAGAATGACGGTGCCTTTGCTGCGCGGCGCCTGGGCGGTCAGAGCCGAGGGGCGCAGGGCAGAAACCAGGGAACGGATACCCCACCAGGTGAGGTAGGCCGCGCCGCCCCAGCGGAGGATCTCCAGCGCTGCGGGAAAGCGGCTCACCAGTGCGCCGATCCCGGCAGTCCCACCGAAGATGAGCAGTGCGTCGCTGATGATGCACAGGGCCGTGACGGTTCCAATGTGCTCCCGGCGCAGACCCTGGCGCAGCACAAACGCGTTCTGGGCCCCGATGGCCACAATCAATCCCAGTCCGGTGACCATGCCGGTTGCCGCTATGCTCCACATGCTTCCAACGTAGTTCTCCGATGCGAATCAGACCAACGATTCTTTTTCAGGATGCATTAGCTTTGCTTCATGAACTTTGAACATCTGCGTGCCCTGTCCGCCGTCGTCGAGGAGGGAACCTTCGAAGCGGCCGCGGACCGGCTGCACATCAGCCCCTCGGCCGTCAGCCAGCGCATCAAGGCGCTGGAAAATGCTGAGGGGCAGATCATGGTCCGGCGCGGAGCACCGTGTACCCCCACGGAGCCCGGGGCAGTGCTGCTGAGGATGGCCCGGCAGGTGCAGCTGCTGGAATCCGAAGCGCGGCACACACTGTCCGGCGGATCATCCACCCGGGCCACGACGCCGGTGGCCGTGAATGCGGATTCCCTTGCCACCTGGTTCCTGCCGGTCCTCTCGGATGCAGCCGGCTGGACCGACAGCACACTGGACCTGCATGTGGAAGATCAGGACCACAGTGCCCGGCTCCTGCGCAGCGGCGACGTTATTGCCGCCGTCACCGCCGAACCGGCCCCGGTGAACGGATGCCGGGTCCAGCCGCTGGGGGCCATGCGCTACCTCCCGGTGGCCACGCCGGAACTCCGGGAACGCTTTACCGGAGCAGGCGGGATCGACTGGGAAGCGATGCCCGTGGTTCGGTTCAACGCCAAGGATGAGCTGCAGCGCCGGTTCCTGCGGGTCCGCGGTACAACGGGGGATCCGCCCCGGCACACCGTCCCGTCCTCTGAAGCGTTCCTGGCTGCGGTCCGCGCCGGACTGGGCTGGGGCATGCTGCCGGAACTGCAGTTGGGGACAAACCTCGACGACGGAGCGCTGGTGCTGCTGGACGGCCGGGCCCATGAGGATGTCCTGCTGTACTGGCAGGCGTGGAAGCTGGACTCGGAGCGGCTGGAACGTATCGGCGCCTCGGTGCGGCGGGCCGCCCGGCACCTGAGGTAGCGGCGGGCACGAAACCTTCCAACCAGCGGGCCCGGCTGCGTCAGGACTACGGATTTTCGACCACTTTGCGTCTTTCCGGCGCGTTTAAACCGGGCGGAAACTCAGGAACCGGTCGGAAAAACCCGAACCGGGCGGAAAAACCCGAACCGGTCGGAAAACTAACCCCGCAGGGGCTGGCAGTGCGGGCAGTAATACAGGTCCCGCAGCTCCAGCTCGTTGTCGCCGAACAGCTCATGGGCCACCTTGGTGCCACAGCGCAGGCAGCCGCGCTTCTCCCGGCGATAGACCCATAGCTGGTCCCGGCCCGCAGCACCGGTGGTGATCCGGCGGGACCGGTTCTTGTTCGCCTCGAGCAGCCGTTTGGACAGGTCCACCAGCCGGGACAGATCCGGCACCTGGGAAACCGGGGTTTTCGGATGCACGCCGGCCAGGAAGCACAGCTCGCACCGGTACACGTTGCCCACCCCGGCCATGATCCGCTGGTCCAGCAGCGCCAGGCCAATGGGGCGGTCGGGTTCGGCCCGCAGCCGGCGCAGCGCCTCTTCCGCATCCCAGTCCGGACCCAGCAGGTCGGGCCCCAGGTAGCCCACGGCGTCGTCCTCGTCCTTCCGCGCCACCACGCGCAGGAAGCCCAGGTCGAAGCCCACTATTTGGTGCGTGGCGGTTTCCAGCACGGCGCGGGCCTTAAACGCGGGCCGTCGCCACTTCCCGCCGCGGGGGTATACGTGCCAGAGGCCTTCCATTTTCAGGTGCGAGTGCAGGATCCAGCCCTCCGCAGGATCGCCGCCGCGGATCAGCAGATGCTTGCCGCGGGAGACGACGTCCTGCACCGTGTCACCGGTGAAGTCGGTAGTGGCAAACTTGGGGACCCGGAGATCGCACCGGGTAAGCTCCTGGCCGGCCAGTGCGGCGTTGAGATCGCGGGCGGCCCGCCAGACGGTATCGCCTTCAGGCACGCCGTCTCCTTTCCGGATTCCGCAGGGAAGTCTCAGACACGGTACCGCAGCCCCTTGGGAGTGGTGTAGAAACCGGCGGCGGTCAATGCCCGAGCTGCCTCGGTGTCCAAGATATCCGCACCGTTGACCTTCTCGATGGCCATTTTCTCCGCGGCACCGCGCCGGATGATCTGGACCAGGGCGGCGGCGGAGAGCTGCAGCAGCTCCGGATCCTCCGTGAAGGTCAGCAGGGTTTTCCCGCCGCGTTCGGCATAGAGGGCCAGGTTGCCGTCCACCAGAACCACCAGCGCGCCGGCCTTGCGGCCGGGCCGGTGCCCGCCGTCCAGCGACGGCCAGGGCAGGGCGGCGCCGTACGGGTTGGCCGGGTCCGTGGCAGCGAGGGCGACGGCGGCGGGTTCGGGGGCTTTGAGCTGGGCATCTTCGGAGTAGGACCGCAGCCGGTCCACCGTAGCGGGAACGGCAAACTGGGCCGCACCGAGCTGTTCAATGAAGTAGCCGCGCCGGCACCTGCCCATTTCCTCCAGCCGGGCGAGGACCCGGTAGAGCAGGGCAAAGCCGCCCACGGTTCCCTCGCTGGCCACCGAGCCGCGCGTGACCACACCGTAGCGGTCCAGCATCAGCTCGGCGGTGGCGTGCGCATGCAGGGTGGCGTCGGCCTCCACGGGCGGAAGCAGGCTCCAGCGTCCGGCAACCAGCGGCGGGGCGTTCCGCAGCGCCGCAGCGGCCGTGCCTCCGGCGGCAAGGCGCATTGAACTGCCCGTGAGCGAAGCGCCCGGTGCCCGGCCCAGCCGTCCCATCCGCGCGGTGCGTGCCCGCGGGGTGGCAGCCCGCTGTTTATGCGCTGTTTTCCCGCCCGAGAGCAGGGAACGCACCGGCGTGAACGTGTCATTGCTGATCTGTCCCGCCCAGGTGAGTTCCCACAGGGCGGAGACAATATTGGCATCGGTTTCGGCGGGCCCTACCGCTGCGAGGGTATCGCTGAGCTGGCGGAAGAAGTACGCGCCGCCGTTGCCCAGGATTTCCAGCAGCCGCTGGTGCAGGGCACCCGGCTCGAAGTCCGGAGACGGGTTCAGGGTCAGCGGGGCGTTCTCCGCCAGGTGCAGGGCTATCCAGCCGTCGTTGCCGGGCAGGGACCCGTGGCCGGACCAGAGGACCTCGCCGGTGGCGGTCAGCTCATCCAGCATGGCCGGAGCATAGTCCCGCACCCGGGACCCGAGGATCAGCGGCTCCCAGGCCGATGCCGGAATGGGCACGCCGGAGAGCTGGTCAATTACGGTGGCCACGCCGTCGAGCCCGCGCAGCCCGGTTCCCACGTTCTGCCACACGGGAAGGAACCGGCCGTAGGTGGCGGGGTCCACCGGTTCCACCTCGGAACGCAGTGCCGCCAGCGAGCTGCGCCGCAGCCGCCGCAGCACCTCCACGTCACACCATTCGGTGCCGCCCGGGGTGCCCGGGACGGTGACGGTGGCGGCGGGAGTGGAATCCACGCCGTCGTTGGCGTCCAGCAGCAGGGTTTCCGCCGGCCGGAATTCGCCTTCAGCCACCCGGCCTTCGCCCGCCAGCCGCTGCAGGGTGCCGGTCACCACCGCAACACCCAGGCCCAGCCGCGCCGCAGCCTCGGCCGCGGTGAAGGGGCCATGCGTGCGCGCGTAGCGGCCCACCAGGTCCCCCAGCGGATCCGCCACCGGCTCAATGAAGGCGAGCGGAACACCCATGGGCAGCGGAACACCCAGGGCATCGCGCAGCCGGGCGGCGTCTTCAATGGCGGCGTACCGGGTGGTACCGGCCATGCCGATCTTCAGGGCACGATTGGCGCGGACCAGTGCCTCCAGCAGCTCCTCGGCGTAGTCCTGGGATGCCGGTTCGGGGGTGCTGCCTTCCGGGCCGGGTTCCGCAGGCTGCAGCCGGGCAGCCACCTCGGGAACGGACAGCGGACCGAGCAGGCGCAGCAGGTCGGCCACGCCTTCCAATCCGCGGACCTTGCGGTCCGGAGCCAGGCGCTGCAGCTCCTGCTGGATCCGGTGAATGATCCGTGCGTCCAGCAGTTCGCGCAGCTCGGCCCGGCCCAGCAGCTCATTGAGCAGCGTCGGGTCCAGAGACAGGGCGGCGGCCCGGCGTTCGGCCAGCGGGGAGTCACCCTCGTAGAGGAAGGCGCCAACATAGCCGAAGAGCAGGGACCGGGCGAAAGGGGACGCCGAGGGGGTGGTGGTTTCCACCAGCCGGATCTCACGCCGCTCGATCCCGGCCGCAATGTCTTTCAAAGCCGGCAGATCGTAGACGTCCTGCAGGCATTCGCGCACGGTTTCAAGCACGATGGGAAAAGTCGGGTACTTCTTGGCGACATCCAGCAGCTGGGCGGAACGCTGCCGCTGCTGCCAGAGCGGGGTCCGCTTGGACGGGTTCTGCCGCGGCAGCAGCAGGGCGCGCGCCGCGCATTCGCGGAAACGCGAGGCGAACAGGGCGGACCCGCCCACCTCGGCGGTGACAATGGAGTCGAGTTCCTCGGGATCGAAAAGGAACAGCTCGGCGCCGGGCGGTTCATCCTCCATCAGCGGTACCCGCAGCACAATGCCGTCATCGGAGGCCATCGCCGAGCCGTCCAGCCCGTACTTCGCATGCAGCCGGGCCCCCACTGCCAGTGCCCAGGGCGCGTGGACCGGCATGCCATACGGGCTGTGCAGGACCACCCGCCAGTCGCCGAGCTCATCGTGGAAGCGTTCCACCACCAGGGATTTATCGTTGGGCACCACGTCCGTGGCCTGCTGCTGTTCGCGCAGGTAGGTGATCAGGTTTCCTGCGGCCCACTCGTCCAGCCCGACGGCGGCCAGCCGTTCGCGGGCAGCGGCGTCCTCCGAGCCGGCCATTTCCCGGACAAAGGCGCCCAGGGCACGGCCGAGTTCCACCGGCCGGCCCAGGGAATCCCCGCGCCAGAACGGCAGCTTGCCGGGCTGGCCGAACGCGGGGGAAACCAGCACCCGGTCATGGGTGATGTCCTCTATCCGCCAACTGGTGGCACCAAGCGCGAAAACGTCTCCCACCCGGGACTCATAGACCATCTCCTCATCGAGTTCCCCGACCCGGCGGCTGTTTTTGCCTTCGGAATCACCCACCAGATAGACGCCGAAAAGCCCGCGGTCCGGGATGGTGCCGCCGGAAGTCACCGCCAGCCGCTGGGCGCCGGGCCGGCCGGTGATGGTCCCTTCGGTGCGGTCCCACACAATCCGCGGGCGCAGCTCGGCGAACTCGTCGGAAGGATAGCGCCCGGAGAGCAGATCCAGGGTGGCGTCGAACGCGGAGCGCGGAAGGCCGGCGAACGGAGCGGACCGGCGGACGACGTCGAACCATTCCTCCACATCAATGGAACCCAGGGCGCAGGCCGCCACGGTCTGCTGCGCCAGGATATCCAGCGGGTTGGCCGGGATGGCCAGCGGCTCGATCTGCCCGGCCAGCATCCGCTCGGCGGTGACGGCGGAATTCAGCAGGTCCCCGCGGTGCTTGGGGAACATCACGCCCTGCGAGATTTCCCCGACCTGGTGTCCGGCCCGGCCCACGCGCTGCAGTCCGCTGGCCACGGACGGCGGGGATTCCACCTGTACCACCAGGTCCACAGCGCCCATATCGATGCCAAGTTCCAGCGAGCTGGTGGCCACCACACAGCGCAGCCGCCCGGATTTCAGGTCATCCTCGATCAGGGCACGCTGGTCCTTGGACACCGAGCCGTGGTGGGCGCGGGCGAGGAGGGGTCCGTCGTCGTCAACCGCCAGGTCCTCGCGGCGCAGGACCGAGACCCCGGACTGGGCCATGAGCTGGGCCGGCGGACGGGAGGTTCCTGTACGCGGAGCGGGCGCGGCGTCGTCGGTCCCGGTGGCCGCGGCGGCTGCCTCCAGCCGGTAGGCGTGGATCTCGTTCAGGCGTGCGGTCAGCCGTTCGGCAAGCCTGCGGGAATTGGCAAACACAATGGTGGAGCGGTTGGCCTCAATAAGGTCGACAATCTTCTCCTCCACATGCGGCCAGATGCTCGCCTGCGGAGCGTAACCGCCCTCAACGGTGTCCTCGACCGCCGGAGCGCCGCCCAGGTCCGACATATCCTCCACCGGAACCGTGACCGTGAGGTTCCAGTTCTTCTTCGACTCCGGCGCCACGATCCGCACAGGCGCATTGCCGCCCAGGAAGCGGGCCACGGTTTCATGCGGTTCCACGGTGGCGGAGAGCCCGATCCGCTGCACCGGCTTCTCCAGCATCGCGTCCAGCCGGGCCAGAGTCACAGCCAGGTGTGCGCCGCGCTTGGTGCCGGCCACTGCGTGGACCTCATCCACAATGACGGTTTCCACCTCGGCGAGGGTTTCCCTGGCCTGCGAGGTCAGCATCAGGAACAGGGACTCCGGCGTGGTGATCAGGATGTCCGGCGGCCGGGTCAGCAGGGCGCGGCGCTCATTCTGCGGGGTATCGCCGGAGCGTACGCCCACGGTGATGGACGGCGCCGGCAGGCCGAGCCGTTTGGCGGTCTGCGTAATGCCGATCAGCGGGGCCCGCAGATTGCGCTCCACGTCCACGCCCAGGGCCTTCAGCGGCGAAATGTACAGCACCTTGGTTTTACGTTTGGGTTCCTTGGCGCGCCGGGACCCGGAGACCTTGGTCTCGGCAGGCAGGGAAATGTCCAGGGTGGGATCTGTGTCCTGCGCCGCGGCGGCAATGAAGCTGTCCAGCGCCCAGAGGAACGCGGCCAGGGTTTTGCCGGATCCGGTAGGGGCAACCACCAGGGCGTTGGCGCCTTCGGACACCGCGTCCCACGCGCCCAGCTGCGCCGGTGTGGGCGCGGCGAAGGCACCCTCGAACCACTCCCGGGTGGCTGGGGTGAACTTGCCGAGCACGGTCCGGGCCTGCCGGGACAGGGCCTGCACCGAGGACGCCGATGTCATGCCACCATTCTTCCCCACTGCGCCGACAGTTTCCCCGCCGCTGCCGCGGGTTTGGCTGCAGGCCGAATATCAGCGGGCCTGCAGAACCCCAATGTGCAGCAGCTCAATGTCCTGGTTCAGGCAGCCGGTGGAGGGGTAGGTGATGGTCAGGGACGCGGTGTCCTCCGGCGGGTACACCAGCAGGGAGGCGGTGGGCTGTACCTGGCACTCGCCGTACTTCTGTGCCACGGTTTCCTGCAGTTCCGCGGCGGCGGACTGGCCCGGGGCCAGGGTGACCGGAACCGCCTGGGTGCCTTCTGTCCGGGCAGCGGGTGCGCCCACCTGGGTGCCCGCCGCGTCAAGGTAGGAGACGCCGGGGTAGCCGGCCAGCGTGCAGGAGTCATCGGCCGAGGTGTTGGTAAGCACCAGGGCACGGTACACACCGCCGCCGGTCGCACCGCCGGGGACGTCCTCCACCGCGCCGCTAAGTGTGCCCGCCGTGCAGGGGGCCGGTCCGGCGGCCGCAGCCCCGGTGCTGGGTTCAGCCGCGGGGGTGCTTGGTGCAGCGGATGTGGAAGGCGCCGCGGACGGGGCGCTGGCAGTAGCGGTGGGGGAGGGGGAACTGGACCCGGCGTCGTCGCTGTCCGCGGAACCGCAGCCGGCCAGGGCCGCTCCGGAAAGGGTGAGGAGGGCCAACAGGGTCAGTGCCTTGCGTGCTGGGGCTGTAGCGGCGCGGGAAACGGCGGTTCGGGTGTTCATGCTCTCACCCTGTCCCGGCGCCGGGGGTGCGTCAATCCGCCCCGCTGGGCGGGGCGGAAAGACGCAAAACCGTTACGGGTTCCCGGGAATGCGCTAGCCCCGGCTGCGGCCCCGGGTACGGATCAGTGCGGTGACGCCGGCGGCCAGGCCAAGCAGCCCGGCACCCAGTCCGGTGTACCCGGCAATTGCGGCGGCCTCGGTATCGTCGTCCCGCTCCTCCGCATCTTCCCGGTCGGAGCCGGCAGGTGTGCCGTGGTCGTCACCGTGCCCGCCGTTGTGGTCGTCGTCGGCCTCCGTGATGGTTACCACCGGGGCAGGTGAGTCCAGATCGTGCGCGGACTGCCCCTCCGCGGGCACCTGCGCCCAATCGGTTTCGCCCTCGGTGCAGGTCTGCAGGACGGGGAAAGCCAGGGTGGCGCCCTCATCCTCCGGCAGCGTGACGCTGAGCGTAAAGGTGTCCCGCACGCCGTCGGCCAACGGGTCCTTGGCGGTGTACACCACGGCGCTGGTGCGCGTGCTGACCTGTGAGCCGTTGGGCAGGGTCCGGGGTTCGGAGAGTTCCTCGGTGACCTTTTTGACGTCCCAGCCTGCGTGCGCGGTGGGAGTGGCATCCGTCAGCTCATCGGGAAGCGTGAAGGTCAGGGCCGTGGTGGGGGAGCCTTCGCAGCCGTGCGAGAGGTCAAAGGTGAGCAGGGCCGTGTCGCCGGCGCCCGTGGTGTCCGGAGTGACGTGGACGTGGGCAGCGGCAGAGCCGAGGCCCAGGGTCATCAGGGCGGCGGTGCCGCCGGCGGCAAGCAGGGCAGAGGTGCGGGTACGCATGGGTAAGCCTTTCAATGGCGCGCAGGGGCGCCGGGAGCCGCAGATTGCGGCAAGGGATAAGGAAAAGGGTTTAGGCCAAGGCGTACGACGGCGGTCCGCGCACCGGGCGGGCGGGGCAGTGCCGGGAGCGGGCCCGGCCGGGCGTCGGTGCAGGAACGGCCGCGGGGCGAATGATCCGGAAGGTGTGGGGCACCGGAGCGGTGAACAGCGGGCGCAGCCAGGCCGCAGCTGCGTGCAGCGCATCTTCGCCGCGGGCCAGTGCCAGAGTTGTGAGGACCACTGCCGCAAGGTGCGCCAGGAACAGGGCGGGGCCGGCGTCGTGCAGGCCGTGCCCTGCCGCAGCAGGTACGGCCGCCGGCAGGCAGTCCAGCACC
>NZ_JBNHFW010000022.1:0-57812 GCF_059090685.1 Arthrobacter sp. Y3225209 | reverse complement strand
AGCCGGCGGCTGGCCCGTCAGCCGGCGGCTGGCCGGTCAGGCGCGGGAGAACTCGCTGGCCGCCCGGACCTGCTCGGGTGTGGGCCGCACCCCGGTGTAGAGCACAAACTGTTCCTCCGCCTGGATGGCAATCACTTCGGCGCCGGTGATGACCTGCTTTTCCGCCTTCCGGGCAGCGGCTATCAGCGGCGTCTCAGCGGGCAGCGCGACGACGTCGAACACCACCTTGGCGGCAGCCACGGCGTCGTCGGTGAAGGACTGCACGGACTCATCGGTGCCCGCCATGCCCAGCGGGGTGACGTTGATCAGCAGATCCGCCGTGGAGGTGCCCGGCTCGGCCTGCCAGCTGAAGTCGTACAGATCCGCCAGGGCCCGCCCGGTCCCCTCGTTGCGGGCCACCACCGTGACGTCGGAGAAGCCTGCATCCCGCAGCGCTGCGGCCACCGCTTTGGCCATGCCGCCGGATCCGCGCAGCAGCACCGAGTGCGAGGCAGGCACGCTGTGGTCCCGCAGCAGCCGGGCGATGGCCAGGTAGTCCGTGTTGTAGGCCGTCAGCACGCCGTCGTCGTTCACGATGGTGTTCACCGAATCGATGGCCCGGGCGGAGGGATCCATCCGGTCCACCAGGGCAATCACATCCTCCTTGTACGGCATGGACACCGCCGCGCCGCGGATGGGCAGCCCGCGCACCCCGGCAATCGCCTGCGCCAGGTCAGCCGGCGCAAACGCTTTGTATACGTAGTTCAGGCCCAGCTGGTCATAAAGGTAGTTATGGAAGCGCGTCCCGATGTTGCTGGGCCGGGCGGCCAGCGAGATGCACAGGGTCATGTCTTTGTTCAGGATCGGCATCTACCCATTATGGCCGTGCCCGGCCGGTGGCCCGGCACCCGGACGGGTTTTCGCCGGCGGTTCGCCCGGACCCGCGGCGGTTATAGGATTGTGAAGGTTCTCAAGCGCAAAGATGCGGGTCCGGGCGCTGTTATTTGGTATTGCATGAAGCAGGAGACAGTTTGGAAATCGAGTTCGCCAAGTCCGCGCAGTCAACCCTGGGAGTCGAGTGGGAACTCGCCCTGGTGGACGGCCGCACGGGTGACCTGGTCTCCGTGGCAGACCAGGTGCTGTCCGGTGTCAACGCCAACGATCCGGCGATGCGCGCGGATGAGGAGCACCCGCACATCAAGCAGGAGCTGTTGGAGAACACCGTGGAGCTGGTGACCGGGGTGTGCACCACCGTGGCCGAGGCGAAGGCGGATCTGACCCGCTCCCTCGAAGCCGTCCGCCGGGTCACTGACCCCATGGGCGTGGAGCTTTTCTGCTCCGGCTCCCACCCGTTCAGCGCGCCGAGGTCACAGCCGGTGACGGACAAGGAACGGTACGCAAAGCTCATTGACCGCACCCAGTGGTGGGGCCAGCAGATGCTCATTTACGGTGTGCACGTCCACGTGGGACTGGACAGCCGGGACAAGGTCCTCCCCGTCCTGGACGGACTGGTGAACTACTTCCCGCACTTCCAGGCGCTCTCCGCCTCGTCGCCGTTCTGGTCCGGGGAGGACACCGGGTACGCCTCGCAGCGGGCCATGATGTTCCAGCAGCTGCCCACGTCCGGGCTGCCTTTCCAGTTCGCATCCTGGGCGGAGTACGAGTCCTACGTGGCGGACATGCTCACCACCGGCGTGATTGACTCCATCAGCGAAATCCGCTGGGACATCCGGCCGGTTCCGGGGCTGGGCACCATCGAGATGCGGGTCTGCGACGGTCTGGCAAGCCTGCAGGACATCGGCGCGGTGGCGGCGCTTACCCAGTGCCTGGTCCACGAGTTCTCCTCGATCATCGACGCCGGCGGCACCATCCCCACCATGCCGCCGTGGCACGTGCAGGAAAATAAATGGCGGGCTGCCCGCTACGGGCTCGAAGCCATTGTTATTCTCGACGCCGCGGGCAACGAAAAGCTGGTTACCGAGCATCTGCTCGAAGATGTCCTGCCCCGGCTTGAGCCCATTGCGGAGCAGCTGGGCTGCAGCAACGAGCTGAACGACGTCCGCACCATTATTGAACGGGGCGCCGGCTACCACCGCCAGCGCCGTGTCGCCGCGGAGAACGACGGCGACCTGCGCGCCGTCGTCCTGGACGGCATCGCCCAGCTGCGCGGGGCCTGATCCGGCGGAGTCTGCCAAAAAGCATGAAGGGCCCCGGCGGGATAACTGCCGGGGCCCTTCTGCCGACTGGAGTTGCGGGGCGCGGATGCGCCGTCTGCCGTCTGCCGTCTGCCGTCTGCCGTCGAACGCTACGCGCCGGCGGGAGCCAGATGGATGCTGGTCACGGGCAGGGACGGGTCCGTGCCGAAACCGATGCCGGAGGGTTCCCCGCCGGCCATTACCACCTGCGCGCCCAGGGCAGCCACCATGGCGCCGTTGTCCGTGCACAGGGAGATGGGCGGGACGCGCAGCGTGATTCCTGCGGCGGCGCAGCGTTCCCCGGTCAGCTCCCGCAGCCGGGAATTCGCCGCCACTCCCCCGCCGAGCAGCAGATTGGTGATGCCGTGCTCGGTGCAGGCCAGGACGGCCTTGGCGGTGATGACGTCCACTACTGCCTCCTGGAAGGACGCGGCGATGTCCGCCACCGGCAGCTCCTGCCCGGCGGCCTCGTACTGCTCCACGCAGCGGGCCACGGCCGTCTTGAGGCCGGAGAAGGACCAGTCGTAGCGGTGCGGGCCCGGGGCCTCAGCGGTGCCCATGTACTTGGGCTGGGTCAGGCCGCGCGGGAAGCGGATGGCTTTCGGGTTCCCTTCACGGGCCAGCCGGTCAATGGCCGGCCCGCCCGGGTAGCCCAGCCCCAGGATGCGTGCCACCTTGTCATAGGCCTCGCCCGCGGCGTCGTCAATGGTGGAGCCAAGCAGTTCAACATCACTGGTGAGGGAGGCAACGCGCAGGATTTCCGTGTGTCCGCCGGAGACCAGCAGCGCACCGAGGTTATCCGGCAGCGCGCCGCCGTCGAGCACGCCCACTCCCACGTGCGCCACCAAATGGTTGATCGCGTACAGCGGCTTGCCGGTGGCCAGGGCCAGTGCCTTTGCGGCGCTGACGCCCACCATCAACGCGCCGGAGAGCCCGGGCCCGGAGGTGACGGCGATGGCGTCCAGGTCCGCGAGGCTGACGCCCGCTTCGGCCAGGGCCGCCTGCAGGGCAGGCACCACGGCATCAAGATGGGCGCGGGAGGCGATTTCCGGGATCACCCCGCCAAACCGCACGTGTTCCTCCATGGAGGAGGACACCGTGTTGGTCAGCAGCTGCGTGCCCCGGACAATGCCGACGCCCGTCTCATCGCAGGAGGATTCGATGCCAAGCACCAGCGGGTCGGTACGGTTCATTTGCTGTCCTTTTGCTGTTGTTCGGATGCTGCGGGGCCGGGCACGGCGGGGCCGGGCGCCCCGGTCCAGGCGGCCAGCGGCAGGCGCATGATGAGTGCGGAAGCGCCGTCGCGGTAGTAGCGCGGGCGGATGTGGATCTGTTCGAAGCCGAACCAGCGGTACAGCCGCTGGGCACGGGGATTGTCATCCCGCACCTCCAGCAGCACGTCTTCGGCGCCGCGCTGTTTCGCCTCCTCCACGAGTGTGGCCAGCAGCCGGGAACCGATGCCGGATCCCTCATTTTCGGGCACAACCGCGATGGTCTGGACGTCCGCGATGGGCAGGACACACATCAGGCCGGCGTAGCCGATTACCGTGCCCGCCGGATCTTCCGCCACGTAGTAGGAGCGGGTGTCCGTCTGGGCGAGTTCATCGTGGAACATCTGCAGCGGCCACGCGTCGACGGGAAAAAGCCTGCGCTCCAAGGCATCCACCGCGGGGATGTCCTCGGCGGTCATGGGACGGATGGAGATGGCCGTGCTGCTCACAGGGCACGCTTCCGGGGGCCCGGGACCTTGGCATCGGATTCGCGCAGGTACAGCGGGGTGCTCGGCCACAGCGGCAGGCCGCGCACCAGGCGGGCGGCCGCGGTGCGGCCGAGGGCCTCAGCGGTGGGCTGGGCGTTGGCGAAATCCTTTACGGCGTGCAGGACCTCCGGGTAAAGGCCCGCACCGGCGCCGTAGACCGGCAGGGCCGGAACCTGCGCCGGGTCCGAGACATGCGGACCGTCGAGAAGCTCGGGTGTCCCGCCGGTGCTGCGGTAGGCAGCCCAGTAGACCTCCTTGCGCCGGGCGTCGGTGGCGACGGCAAACTCGTCAATCCCCAGCCGCCAGGCGTCCAGGGCCGCATCCACGGCTATGGCGTCCAGGCTCATGACCCCGTGCAGCGGCTTGTCCCAGGCGAAAGCCAAGGTGCGGGCGGTCGCGATGCCGGTGCGCAGGCCGGTGAACGGCCCGGGGCCGACACCGGTCACCACGGCATCAAGGTCCGCACCGGTCACGCCTGCCCCGGCCAGCAGCCCGGCGATGCCCGGCGCGAGGACCTCGGCGTGGGAGCGGGTGTCTTCGGTGGCGAAGGACGCAATTACTTCCCCCTCCCCGGTGAGCAGTGCCGCGCTGGCTATGGCGGAGGTATCAATGGAGAGGATAAGCACGGTTTCCATTCTACGGCGCGTGCCGTGGTGCCCGTGGTGCGGGACCCGGCCTGCCCCCTCAGCGCAGGTCCGGTGCGTCCTGCCAGCGCGGACCGTAGCCGGCGAGCCGGAGGACGCGCTCCTCATCGGCGTCGTCGTCTGAAAAGTCGGTCCCCGGCGCGGTCCCGGCGGCCAGGGGGCGATCCCCTCCGACCTCCCGGACAAGGGTTATCTCCAGCCGGCTGTCCGCCAGGTGTTCCACCAGGCCGTGGCCCCACTCGACCACGGTGACGGCGCGGTCCATCGACGCTTCGAGATCAATATCATCAACTTCGCCTTCGGAGGCCAGCCGGTAGGCGTCCACATGGACCAGGTCCGGACCGTCGCCGAGGTTGGGGTGTTCCCGAACCAGCACGAAGGTGGGCGAGATGATCCCGGGCCGCACTCCGAGGCCTTCGCCCAGGCCCTGGGTGAAGGTGGTTTTGCCCGCACCCAGTTCCCCGGTGAGCAGCACCAGATCCCCGCGGCGGAGGGTCCGTGCAAGACGGGCGGCCAGGGTCTTGGTTTCTTGGGCTCCGCGGGTCCGGTATTCAGCTTCCCACTGTGCAGACTGCGTCACTGTGCCCGGACCGCCTCGGCCCCGGTTGCTTCCGCTGTTCCGCCCGGCACGTCACCGGACGGCGCTTCACCGCCCGGCACGTCACCGGACGGCGCTTCGGGGACGGCTTCCAGCGCAATGGGCCCGGTTCCGGATTCTTCAGCGGTTCCTGCGGCGCTGTCGATGTAGGTGCGGGAAACCCGCTCGCTGATCCGGGTGATGATTTCATAATTGATGCTGCCGGCGGCCGAAGCCCATTCGTCCACCCCAGGCAGGCCTTCGCCGCCGAAGAGAACCGCTTCCCTGCCGACCAGGGAATCCTCGGTACCGGCGATGCCGGTGCGGCCCAGGTCAATGACCATCTGGTCCATGGCGATCCGGCCGACCACCGGATACACCTGCCCGTCCACCTGGACGGGACCGCCGGTGGCTACGCGGGGAACGCCGTCGGCGTAGCCCAGCGGCACCAGGGCCAGCGTGGTGGGTTCCTGGGTGCGGTAGTGCAGCCCGTAGGAGACTCCCTGCCCGGCGGGGACCTCCTTGCAGGCGGAGATGGTGGTTTTCAGCGTCATCGCCGGGCGCAGTCCCAGCTCGGCCGGGGTCTGTCCGGCAAACGGAGACAGGCCGTACATGCCCAGCCCGATTCGGACCAGGTCGAAATGGGCGTCGGGGCGGGAGAGGGCGCCCGGGGTGTTGGCGATGTGCCGCACCTCGCGGTCCACACCGGCGTCCTCGGCCACGGCGACGGCGATGCGGAACTTCTCCAGCTGCTGATCGGTTTCCGGCCGGTGCGGTTCGTCGGCCACGGCGAAGTGGGAAAAGATGCCCACCACCCGCAGCAGTCCCTCTTCCTGGTAGGCCAGCGCACGGCCCACGAAGGCTTCCCAGAGTTCCTCCGGGCAGCCGTTGCGGCCCAGGCCGGTGTCGATTTTCAGGTGCACCCGGGCCGGCATCTCCAGTTCGCGGGCGGCAGCCACCACCGCGTCCAGGTCCCAGCCGGATACTCCGACGTCGATGTTCTCCCGGATGGCTTCGTCGAACTTCGTCTGGTGCGTGTGCAGCCAGGCGAGCACCGGCGCGGTAATTCCGGCAGCACGCAGTTCCAGCGCCTCGCTGATGTGTGCCACTCCCAGCCAGGCTGCGCCTGCTTCAAGTGCGGCCCGGGCGGTCTGCACGGCACCGTGACCGTAGGCATCCGCCTTCACCACGGCCATGACCCGGGCGGGACTGACAATGTGGGAGAGGTGGCGGACGTTGTGCCGGATGGCGGCCAGGTCGATGACGGCGGCACGTTCTGCCGGGGAAGGGAATTCAGGGTAGTTCACGTCCCTATTCTTTCACTCCCGCACGCTTTCGCCGTCCCGGTCCGGCGCCGTTTCACCCTCTGTCAGCGAACGGTGCATGATGTGCAGTCCGGTCAGGCCGTGCCGCGGGTGCCGGAATGCCTCCGGCACGGTGGCGAGGATCCGGAAACCCAGCGACTGCCACAACCGCACTGCCCGGGTGTTGGTTTCCACCACGGCGTTGAACTGCATGGACCGGTAACCGCGGCGGGCTGCCTCGGCCAGCACATGCTCGGCAAGCGCACGGGCGATGCCGCGTCCGGTGAACGCCGTCCCGGTCATAAACGACGCGTTGGCCACGTGGCTGCCGTTGCCGGGGCGGTTTGGGTGCAGCTGGGCCGTGCCCGCAACGGCTCCGTCCAGTTCAGCGACGAACACGACGGCCGGGGCAGGCTCCAGCCAGAGGGGCCGTGCTGCGTCCTCCGAAGCGGTGGTGTCCCAGCAGTAGGTCTCCCCGGACCGAAGCACCGGTTCCATGATGGCCCAGAGGCCCGGCCAGTCTCCCGGCCGGGCCTCCCGGATGTGCAGTCCCTCCACTACGCCTCGAGGGCGGCGGCCCACAGGTTGATCTTGGAATCCACTGCGTAGTCGTCGATCCGACGCAGCTCGTCGTCGCTGAATTCGAGGTTGTTCACGGCGGCCAGGGAGTCCTCCAGCTGCTTGACGCTGGAGGCTCCGATCAGGGCGGAGGTGATGGCAGAGCCGTCCGGCTGAGTACGCAGGACCCAGGCGATGGCCATCTGCGCCAGGGTCTGGCCCCGGGATTCCGCAATGCTGTTCAGCCCCCGCACCCGCTCCAGGTTCTGATCCGACAGCTGCGAGGGGTCCAGCGACTTGCCGGCGGCGGCCCGGGAATTATCCGGCACCCCGCCCAGGTACTTGTTGGTGAGCAGGCCCTGGGCCAGCGGTGAGAACGCGATGGATCCCGCGCCGACCTCACGCAGCGCCGCGAAGAGGTTGGGGTCCCCCTGTTCCACCCAGCGGTTGAGCATGGAGTAGGAGGGCTGGTGGATCAGCAGCGGGGTGCCCATCTCCCGCAGGATCTGTGCCGCCTCGAGCGTCTTCTCCGGCGAATAGGAGGAAATACCCGCGTACAGGGCACGGCCGGAGCGCACGGCGGTATCCAGGGCCCCCATGGTTTCCTCCAGCGGGGTGTCCGGGTCCGGACGGTGGCTGTAGAAGATGTCCACGTAATCCAGCCCCATGCGTTCCAGCGACTGGTCCAGGCTGGAGAGCAGGTACTTGCGCGATCCCCAGTTGCCGTAGGGGCCCGGCCACATGTCATAGCCCGCCTTGCTGGAGATTACCAGCTGGTCTCGGTACGGGCGGAAGTCATCGCGCAGGTGGCGGCCGAAGTTGGTTTCCGCGGAACCGTAGGGCGGGCCGTAGTTGTTGGCCAGGTCAAAGTGCGTGACGCCCAGGTCGAAGGCACGGCGAAGAATGGCCCGCTGGGTGTCAAAGTCCTTGTCGTCGCCGAAATTGTGCCAGAGCCCCAGCGAGACGGCCGGCAGTTTCAGCCCGCTCTCGCCAACCCGGCGGTACGGCATGGAATCGTATCGGTTTTCCGCAGCTTCATAAGTCATGGCCCCCATAATGCCACCGTGCCCCACGCGGCGCTGCGTACGGGTCCGCTCATGTCACGGCTCCCAGCTGCCACGGGACAAACTCATCCTGTCCGAGTTCCAGTTCCTCACTCACGGTCTGCCGGCCCGAGGCGGTGGCCAGGATCCGGTGGAAGATCCGCTCCCCCATCTCCTGCAGGTCGGTTCCGCCGTCAATGATTTCGCCGCAGTTGATGTCGATGTCTTCCGCCATCCGGCGGTACAGCTCCGTGTTGGTGCCCAGTTTGATGCTGGGCACCGGGCGGCAGCCCAGCACCGAACCGCGTCCGGTGGTGAAACACACCACCGTGGCCCCGCCAGCCACAATTCCGGTGACGGATACCGGGTCATAGCCCGGTGTATCCATAAAAACGAGCCCGGGCCCGCGGATCCGGTCCGCATAGCCAATGACATCGGTGAGCTCGGCACGGCCTGCCTTGGCAACGGCGCCCAGCGACTTTTCCAGGATGGTGGTCAGTCCGCCGGCCTTGTTGCCCGGGGACGGGTTATTGTCCAGGCTGCCTCCGCCGCGGAGCGCGTACTCCTGCCACCAGCCCAGCCGGTCCAGCAGCCGCTCCCCCACAGTGCGGGTTACCGCCCGGGCGGCAAGGAGGTGTTCCGCACCGAAAACTTCCGGTGTTTCAGCCAGGACGGAAGTGCCGCCCCAGCCGACCAGCCGGTCCGAGGCCACGCCCAGCGCCGGATTGGCGGTGATGCCGGAGTAGCCGTCCGATCCGCCGCAGTTCATCCCCAGGACCAGCTCCGAGACATCGATCGGTTCGCGCCGGCATTCGTTCAGCACCGGCAGCATGCGCCGGACTGCCTCCACGCCGGCACGTACCGATGCCCGCACCCCGCCGGATTCCTGGATGACCAGCCGCTCAACCAGCTCGGCGGATATCTCCGCATCGATCAGGCGGTCGGCCTGCAGCATTTCGCAGCCCAGCCCCACCACCAGCAGTCCGGCGAAGTTCGGATGGTGGGAATAGCCGGACAGGGTCCGGAAGAGAATCTCTGCACCTTCACTGCCAGCCACCAGGCCGCAGCCGGAGGAATGCGTCAGTGCCATCACGCCGTCGATATTGGGGAAGGCATCAAGGACCGGGCCGCGGAACTGGTCCGCGATCATCCGGGCGGTGCTCGCGGAGCAGTTGACGGAGGTCAGAATTCCGATGTAATTCCGCGTCCCGGCACGCCCGTTGCGCCGTCGGTAGCCCTGGAAGACCGGCCGCGGACCGTCCGGCGCCGGCGGCTGGAAGCATGCCGTGCCGAACTCAATGTCCTGCCCGGCTTCTGCCATCGCCAGGTTGTGGCTGTGGACATGGTCTCCGGCGGTAATCGGTGTGGTGGCCTGCCCAATGACCTGCCCGTATTTGTGTACCCGGTCTCCCGCGGCGATATCCGCCAGCGCCAACTTGTGCCCCTGCGGAATGTTGGCGGCGGGAACCAGGACGGACCCTCCGGGCCCCTCCACCGGCTCCCCTGCCGGGAGCAGGCGCAAGGCTACGCCTACTTCGTCCCCGTCAGCGAGGCGCAGCACGGCGGTGTGCCGTGCGGGTCCGCTCTGCGGGTTTTCGCTGTGCGGGCTGTCGCTGTGCGGGCTTTCGCTGTGCGGGCTTTCGCTGTGCGGCTCGGCGGTATTGCCCGCCGGCACCCCGGGAAGGCTGCTCACCAGTCGTGCACCGTCCCGTCCAGCAGCCGGTTGACCGGCAGGTACGCAGGTGTGTAGTCAAAGGATTTGGCGGCCTCGTCGTCGTAATCCACGCCCAGTCCCGGAGCCTCGCCCGGGTGCAGGAGCCCGTCCCTGAAGCTGTAGCCGGTGCGGAAGACGCGCAGCGTGTCCTCGGAGTGTTTCATATACTCCTGGATCCCGAAGTTGTGCAGCGCCAGGCCCAGGTGCAGCTGGGCGGCCTGGCCCACCGGGGAAATATCCGTGGGTCCGTGGAACCCGGATTTAATCGAGTAAACGGCCGCGAAGTCCATCAGCTTCCGCAGCGCGGTGATGCCGCCGGTGTGGGTGACGGCCGAGCGGACATAGTCGATCAGCTGCTCGGTAATGAGGGTCTGATAGTCGTACACACTGTTGAACACTTCCCCGATGGCCAGCGGAACCGTGGTCTGCGAGCGCACGCGGCGCAGCGCCTCCTGGTTTTCCCCCGGTGTGCAGTCCTCCAGCCAGAACAGGTCATAGGGTTCGAGCGATTTTCCGAGCCCGGCAGCCTGGTTGGGGGTCATCCGGTGATGGCCGTCATGCAGCAGGACCAGTTCCGGACCGAACTCAGCCCGGACATCGGCGAAGACCTGGGGAATGTGGCGAAGATACGCCCGCGTGTCCCAGGCTTCCTCGGCGGGCAGCGGAGCCCGCAGCGCGGGTTCGTAGTCGTAGCGCTGTCCGGGCCGCTGGTCCGCGGCGACCCCGTAGATCTGACCCAGTCCGGGGACTCCCGTCTGGACCCGGATGGCCCGGAAGCCCTGGTCCAGGTGATTGCGGATGGAGGTGAAGAGTGAATCCCGGTCGCTGCCCGAGGCATGGCCGTAGGCCAGGCAGCCCGTGCGTGACGCCCCGCCCAGCAGCCGGTAGAGCGGCAGCCCGGCCTCCTTGGCCAGGATGTCCCAGAGCGCGACGTCGACGGCGGCAATCGCTGCCATGGTGATCGGGCCGCGGCGCCAGTACGCCCCGCGGTACAGGTACTGCCAGGTGTCCTCGATCCGGCGTTCATCCCGGCCGATCAGCAGCGGCACCGCGTGTTCCTTCAGATAGGCGGCCACCGCCAGTTCACGGCCGTTGACGGTGGCATCACCCAGCCCGACCACCCCGGAATCGGTGGTCAGCCTGAGCGTGACGAAGTTGCGGCCGGGGCTGGTGACCAGCACTTCTGCAGAGCGGATTGCCATGGTCTCTCCTTGGTAGGGGCGGTGCTGATAGTGGCGGTGGTGATAGGGGTTGTGCTGACAGGTGTGGCGCCGGTAGGGGTGGAACTGAGCGGGATGAAACCGTGCGCCCGGTCGCGGTTCTCAGGGCCGGGGCGCGTAGGACTGCAGCGGAAGGTTGTAGGCGAGGTCTATTCCGGTCTCCACGGCCTCTGCCGCCGCCAGCCTGCCTTCCGCGACCAGACGGGCCAGGAAACCCGCATCGACCCTTCGGGCCAGGTCATGCCGGGCGGGGATGGACGCCAGCGCACGGGTGTCGTCAACGAAACCGCTGGTGTTGTAAAAGCCCGCGGTCTCCACCGCCGATTCGCGGAACCGGCGCATCTGTTCGGGACTGTCCAGGAACCACCAGGGCGCACCAAGCCGCAGGGCGGGATAGGCGCCGGCCAGGGGCGCCAGCTCCCGGGAGTACACCGTTTCGTCAGTGGTGAAGACAATCATCCGGAAACCCGGATCCATGCCGAAGCTGTTCAGCAGGGGCTGCAGCGCACGGGTGAATTCCACCCGCACCGGAATATCGAACCCCTTGTCGGTTCCATAGCGGCTGCGGACGGCGCTGCTGTGGTTGCGCAGCACCCCCGGATGCAGCTGCATCACCAGCCCGTCCTCGGCGGACATGCGCGCCATTTCATACAGCATTCCGCCGGCGAAGGCTTCGGCTGCCGCCGCATCGGACTCACCGCGCAGCGCGGCGGCAAAGATGCTCCGGGCGTCGGCCGGATCCAACGGCTCGGCCGACGCGCTGAGATGTCCGTGGTCCGTGGCCCTGGCACCCGCCTGCAGGAACGCTGCCCGGCGTTGCCGCAGGGCCAGCAGGAACGAGTCGTAATCCCCCGCTTCGATGCCGGAGACTTCCGAGAGCCGGCGGACGTCGGCCGCCCAGCCGGGCCTGCGGATGTGCAGCAGGTCATCGGGACGGAACGTGGGCAGGATCCGCTGGCGCCCTTCCTGCTCTGCAAGCTTCCGGTGCCCTGCAAGGCCGGAGGCGGCAGAGTCGGTGGTGGCCAGCAGTTCCACGTTGAAGCGGTCCAGCAGCGCCCTGGGGCGGGACTCGTCCCGGGCCAGCCGGTCAAGAAGAAAATCGTAAAGCCCGTCGGCGGTTTCCTCCGAGGGAGGTGCAGGAGCCTCGAAGACCACCGCCAGTTCGTGTTCCAGCCAGTAGCGGGTGGGGGTTCCCCGGAAGAGTTTCCAGTTGCGGCAGAACCGGCGCCAGACCTCGCGGGGATCCGTCTCGTACGGGGATCCGTCCTGTGTGGGGATACCCAGTGCTGCGGGGCTTTCCCCCTGCGAGACGAGCATACGCACGAGGTAGTGGTCCGGGATCACGAACATCTCGGCGGGATTGGCAAAGGGCTCGTCCTGCACCAGCAGGTCCACGTCCACGTGCCCGTGCATCGACACAATGGGCAGTGCGGCGGTGGAGGCGTAGATTTCGCGGGCCAGGGCCCGGACGCCGGGCTCGGCCGGCAGGGCCCGATCCGGGTCCAGCTGCCAGGCGGTGCGCTGTTCAGTCACGTTGATGCCTCTCCTTTGAAACACGACGTTTGCAACAAATGCCACGCCCTGCACGGCCTGGTGCACTCCAATATGCGGGTGAATGCCTGAGAAGGCAAGGCCTTTCCGGGAGCGAATCAGCTTTGGAAAATCCGAACGGCGAAAGTATTGACACGGTTTGCAAACGATTGCATTGTGTGGTGTACGCCACACTCCGGTGGCCGCGACAACGAGGTGAGGCGGGTCCTGCAATGGCGGGTGCGGTAACTGTCAGGGATGTAGCGAGACTGGCCAGCGTCTCCGCATCAACGGTTTCACGTGCCCTCTCAGCATCGAACCTGGTCGCCCCGCACACCCGCGACCGCATCCTCGCCGCCGCAGCCCAGCTCGGGTACAGCGTGAACACCTCCGCACGCGGCCTGATCACCGGACGCACCAGCAACTTCGGCCTGGTGGTGCCGGATCTGGAAAACCCGTACTTCGCCTCAGTCACCAAGGGTGTGCAGGGCCGGGCCCTCAGCGAGGGCTACGCCGTTTTCGTGGCGGACTCGGACGAGGACGTGCGTGCGGAGATCGAGCTCGTACGGAAACTGGCCTCCCAGGTCGACGGGCTGATTCTCTGCTCCCCGCGCATGTCGGATGAGGATCTCGGGCAGATCGCCCGGGACACCACCATGGTGCTGATCAACCGGCGGCTGCCGCAGGTGGACAGCATCACTGTCGATGACACCGAGATTGTCCGCCAGGCGCTGGGACACCTTTACGCCCTGGGGCACCGCACGGTGTCCTACGCCGGCGGACCGGCGACGTCGTGGTCGGACAGCCAGCGCCGGAACGGCATCCGCCTGGCCCTCACCGATCTGCCGGGGCTCGAGGTAGTCAGCATCGGCTCCTTCCCGCCGGTTTTCGACGGCGGACTCTCCGCAGCTGACCTGGCGGCGGCGTCGGGCGCAACCGCGGTGCTGGCCTACAACGACCTCATGGCACTTGGCATCCTCTCGCGCCTGCAGGCGCGGGGCATACGCGTACCGGAGCAGATGAGTGTGGTGGGCATCGATGACGTCAGCGCCGCCACCCTGGTCTCGCCAGCGCTCACTACCGTCCGCGCTCCCCTGCGCAAGGTCGGAACGGCGGCCGTGGACGCGCTGATCGACCGCATTCTTCCCGAACGCCGGGATCTGCCGCCCGAGGCCCTGCCCATCCACCTGATGATCCGCGATTCAACATCCGTTCCCCACCGTTCAGCAGTGCCCCTCACGTCCCGCGAAGACGCAGGACTCAATGAAAGGTCAAGCAATGCGAAACAGTAAGAAATTGCAGATGGTTTCAGTCTTCGCGGCGACTGCGATGCTCGCAGCAGCCTGCGGGGCGCCCGGAGGAAATGCCGGCGGGGAAGAGCTCGCCACGAGCGACGTTCCCGATGCCCCGTCAGAGGCGGTGACGCTGAACATTCTCGACGTTGCCGGCAACAAACAGCTGACCGAAGGGATCTTCGACTCCTTTGTCAGCGAGCACCCCGATGTTGTCTCGGGAGTTACGTGGGAAACTGCGGGTGCACCGGATATGGCGGGGAAGGTCAAGGCCCAGCAGCAGGCAGGGAACCTGCAGATTGACCTGGTGCTCACCGGAACCGACGGCCTGTCCGCAGGGATCAGCGAGGATCTCTTTGTCCCCATCGCCGCGGACTACAAGGACCGGCTCTCCAATATGGACAACTACCAGGAGCCTGCAGCGGAAATGCAGAAACTGGCCGAGGACAAGGGGGTGGCCCTGACGTACTACCCCTCGGGTCCGCTGTTGGAGTACAACCCCGAGAAGGTTCCCAACCCGCCCACCACGGCCGAGGAGCTGCTGACCTGGACCCAGGAGAATCCCGGCCGGTTCGGGTACGCGCGCCCGGCAAACTCAGGTCCCGGCCGCACCTTCCTGATGGGGCTGCCCTACATCCTTGGCGACGACGATCCCAAGGACCCGGCGAACGGCTGGACGAAAACGTGGGACTACCTCCAGCAGCTGAACCAGAACATCAGCTCCTACCCCACCGGCACCGGCGTCACCATGAACAACCTGAAAAACGGGACCTGGGACATGGCACTGACCACCACCGGCTGGGACATCAATCCGAGGGCACTTGAGCAGGTGCCGGCCAACTTCGAGGTGCAGGCGCTGGAAGGCTTTACCTGGGTGACAGATGCCCAGTACGCGGTTGTCCCCAAGGGCGTGTCTGCGGACAAGATGTCGGCCATCCTGCAGGTCCTGCAGTATGCCCTGACCCCTGAGCAGCAGGCGAAAACCTATGACAGCGGCTATTTCTACCCGGGTCCGGCCGTTGAAGGCGTGACCCTGGACATGGCCCCGCAGAGCAGCCAGGACGTCATCGCCAAATTCGGCCGTCCTGAATACGACGCCCTCATTGAGGACAACCCCAAGGCAACCCCGATCAGTGCCGAGGATCTGGTCACGGCCTTTAACACCTGGGATACCGACGTGGCGAGCGGAAAGATCGAAGAAAAGAAATGAGCATCCAGGCAACTTCCTTCAAGACACTGGAGCTCGAGCACGTCGCCAGGAATTTCGGCGGACAGGCGGCTCTTAGCGACCTGAACCTGAATATCCGCAGCGGCGAATTCATCGCCCTGCTCGGACCCTCCGGCTGCGGAAAGTCCACGGCGCTGAACTGCCTGGCCGGGCTGCTGCCCCTCACCGGCGGACGCATCCTCATGGACGGCCGCCAAATAGACCGGTTGGTGCCGGAAAAACGGGGCTTCGGCATGGTATTCCAGAACTATGCGTTGTTTCCGCACCTGAGCGTGGAGAAAAACATCGCGTTCGGGCTGGAAATGCGCAGGATCCCCCGGGCCGAGATCAAAACCAGGGTGGCGGAGGCCATCGAGCTGGTCCAGCTCGGCCCGCATGCCAGGAAACTCCCCGGGCAGATGTCCGGCGGACAGCAGCAGCGGGTCGCCATCGCGCGCGCCGTAGTGCTGCGTCCCCCGCTGGTGCTGATGGATGAACCGCTCTCGAACCTGGATGCGAAGCTCCGGCTGGAGATGCGGACCGAAATCCGCCGCCTGCACCAGTCCCTCGGCCTGACCACGATCTACGTCACCCATGACCAGGAGGAGGCACTGTCCCTCGCTGACCGTCTGGTGGTGCTGCGCCAGGGCGAAGTCCAGCAGGTGGGCACGCCCCAGGACCTGCATGAGCACCCCACCAACTGGCACGTTGCCGACTTCATGGGGTACCGGAACCTGCTCGACGGCGTCGTGGAGCATACGCGCGGCGGCATGGCCACTGTCTCCGTAGCGGGCACGGGCATCACCGGCGCCACCCGGGATCCGCTTGCCCCGGGAGACGCAGTGAAAGTGGGGATCCGCCCCGAGGACTTCGAAATCACCGATGCGGGCGGCCCGGACGCCGGCCATACCCGGCTCGAAGCGGTGGTCGAAGTGGTCGAATACCAGGGCCGGGAATTCGCGGTCGAAGCCCGGACCGACACCGGCCAGGCACTCCACATCCGGACCCACCGCACGGCCGAAGCAGGGCAGCGGATCACGGTCTCGGCGCCCCACGAACGGGTCCTTGTTTTTGCTTCAGCCCTGACGGCTGCGGCGCCCGTCCCGGAGCTGCAGGAGGCCACGCCATGACCCAGGCGCCCGGGAGGTCCCGCAGCGCCGCCCCGGAAAAAACCGGAACCCGCCCGGCACTCTCCCACCGGCTTGCCGAGCGCGGCATCGACCGGCTGCTCCTGCTGCTGGTGCCGGCCCTGCTGTTCGCCCTAGTGCTGTTTGTGTATCCGTTTGTCTACGGCCTCGGGCTGTCCTTCCAGCCGCGTGAAGGCGGCCTGTTCGGTGCCTACATCAAGTTCTTCACGGATCCCTCCATGCGGGGACTGGAATCCATCTGGATCACGCTGAAGCTCGCAGTCCCGGCCGCCGTCTTTAACGTTGCCGCCTCAATTCCCATCGCCTACAAGATGCGGGGAAAGTTCCGCGGCAAGCGGGCGCTGACCACCGTTCTGGTCATTCCGATTACCCTCGGCACCGTGCTGACAGCCGAAGGGCTGCTGAACTTCTTCGGCCAGCGCGGCTGGCTCAACCGGTTCCTGGAGATTTTCGGTTTCGGTCCCCTGGACCTGGTGCAGAACTACTGGGGAGTGCTGTGGTCCCTGATCATCTCGGGGTTTCCTTTCGCCTTCCTGCTGATCCTCTCCTACCTGTCCGGAATCGACCCCTCGTTGGAGGCCGCCGCACAGACGCTGGGCGCGGATTGGAAGCAGAGGTTCCGGAAGATCACGCTGCCGCTCCTGGCTCCCGGCCTGGCCATCACCTTCTGCCTGACCTTTGTCCTGGCCTTCAGCGTTTTTCCGTCGGCCATCCTGGTGGGTGACCCGTCCGGCTCCACCCGGGTGATCGCCTACGTCGCCTACAACGCCTGGGGGCAGCAGTTCGACTATCCCCTGGCATCTGCCGCCGCAATTGTCATGGGTGCGGTGGAACTACTCGTCATTATCCTGGTGCTGCTGTGGCGGTCCCGGATGTACAAGGGAAGCACCGGAGGCAAAGGCTGATGAGCGCAACCATCCTCAAGGACACCGAGGCACCGCCGGTACCGGAGCCCGGACGGCGGCAGTTGAAGGCCACCCCGGGAACGTTCCTGGTCTGGGGCGGCATGGCCCTGTTCCTGATTCTCCTTTTCGGCGTTGTCGCCTCCGTGGTGGTGAACTCCTTCGCCGGCCAGTGGTTCGACTCCTGGTTCCCCTCCGGCTATACAACCGCCTGGTACGGGGAAGCCTGGCAGCAGTACGACCTCACCCAGGTGGTCAGCACCACCGTGATTGTCGCCGTGGCCGTCGTCGGCATTTCGGTCCTCATCGGTGCGCCCGCCTCCTATGTCCTTGCCCGGCGCAGTTTCCCCGGCAAGAACATAGTCATGCTGGTCTTCCTCCTGCCGATTATGATGCCGCCGATCACGTACGGCATTCCGCTGGCGACACTGCTGACCTACTACCATCTGGCACCTGGCCTGACCGGGGTCATCCTGGCCAACCTGGTGCCTTCGGTACCGTTCGTCATCCTGACCATGACGCCGTTCATTGAACAGATCAACCCGTCCATCGAGTCCGCCGCGCGCATGTGCGGAGCCAATATGACACGGTTGTTTACCCGGATCCTTGCACCGCTGCTGATTCCGGGGGTGCTGGCCGCGGCTGTGCTGGTCCTGGTGCGCACCGTCGGAATGTTTGAACTAACCTTCCTCACCTCCAATTCAAGTTCCGACACCCTGGTGGTGGCACTCTTCACGGCGATGACGGGGGCCGGCATCCGGGCACAGCAGTCGGTGGACGCCATGGCCGTGATTTACATGCTCATGATGATGGTGCTCCTGGTGGTTGCGCTCCGGTTCGTGAATCCCACGCAGCTGGTTTCCCAGGTGCGTGAAGATGTGGACTGAGACCGGCCCACAGATCCCTCCTGCCGGGGAAGCGGCTCCGCGGTTGAGCCGGGCGTCCCTTGCGTCCGCCGGATGCGGTTCCGCGCTCGGTCCCGCGGTGGATCCGGGCAGCCTGCGGACCGGAATGGTCCATCTGGGGCTGGGGGCCTTCCACCGGGCACACCAGGCGGTGTACACCGAAGACGCTGCCGCTGCCACCGGCGACACCGGTTGGGGAATCCTGGGTGTGACCGGCAGGAGCGCCCGGGTGGCCGACACGCTGAAACCGCAGGACGGGCTGTACACGGTGCTGACGAAAGCGCAGCCCGGTGCGGGCAATGCGGCCGATGCATCACTTCGGATCATCGGATCGCTGCGCGGCGCTGTGTTTCCCGGCCGTGACACACCACTGGTGCTCCGGGCACTGGCAGAACCGGACACCCGGGTGCTGACCCTGACGGTGACGGAGAAGGGCTATCCCCGGGATGCCTCAGGACATCTGGCCATGGCCGACGGCGTGGCAGCGGACCGGGCCACCCTTGCTGCTGACAGCCGGCAGCGCCCGGCGTCCTCCGACGTCGCCGCCCGCACCCCGCTGGGCCTGCTGGCACGCGGCCTGTTTGCCCGCTACCGCTCATCGGGTGCCCCGCTCAGCGTGGTGTCCTGCGACAACCTCATTAGCAACGGTGCCCTGACGCGAACACTGGTCACGGAACTCGCGGAAGCCGGGGGCACCGGCTTTTGTGCCTGGCTGCAGGAATCGGTGACGTTCCCCTCCACCATGGTGGACCGGATTGTCCCGGCAACCACGGAAGCAGACCGGCAGCTGGGCAGCGGCATACTCGGGCTCCGGGACGAGGCACTCGTGGTGGCGGAGCCCTTCGGCCAGTGGATTCTGGAGGATGACTTCGCCGCCGCCCGGCCGGCCTGGGAACTGGCCGGGGCGGTCCTGACCCCTGACGTGGCCCCGTTCGAAGCCGCGAAGCTGCGCCTGCTCAACGGCACCCACTCACTGCTGGCATACCTGGGTGCGCTGAAGGGTTACGCCACCATCGCCGACGCGGCAGCGGATGAGGACCTCGCCGCTGACGCGTCCGCGCTGCAGGCGGAGGCCATCCGCACCCTGGTTCCGCCCCCGGGGGTGGACCTGGAGGAATACTCGGCTTCCATCCTGGCCCGGTTCCGTAATCCGGCCCTCGGCCACACCACACTCCAGGTGGCCATGGACGGTTCCCAGAAGCTTCCGGTCCGCGCCCTGGCGACGGTGGCGGACCTGTTGGCTCTGGGTACGGTTCCGGAGGCCCTGGCCCGGCTGGTGGCCGCGTGGATGGTGTTCGTTTACCGGCAGCGGAATGTCCACGGTTCCGTGCTGCCGCTGGAGGACCCGTTGCGGGAAACCCTGGCCGCACAGGCTGCCGGCCCGGAATCCGGGCTTGTCGACAGGCTCCTGGACCTCTCCGCGGTGTTCCCGCCCCCGGTGGCCGGCCACCCCGGTTTCCGTGCAGCCGTCAAGGTCCATGCCGCTGAGCTGCTCGCCGCGGTTCCGGGGCGCTAGGGCCGTGTTGCGTGCCCGGTCCACATGCCGAAGGACACCCCGGTTGGATCTCGAAAAATGCCGAACCACCGATCGGCGCCACCCAAAGCAACCCGGGATCGCTCTACCAGGCCGCCGAGCGCTGCAACACGGTCGAGCCCTGCCTCAAGGTCATCGACCGCCACATACAACCGCGGTCCTGCAGACGGAGGAGGTGCCGACGGGTCCGCCCGCTGAAGCCCGCCTATTCCGCGATCGCCTGCCTTGATGATCCAGTAGTCCGCTCCGAGCTCCGTGTCCTCGAAGGCAGGCTCAAAAGACCAGCCTGAGAGCGCCGCGTGGAACTGCTGAAAAAGCTCCGGATCTGTCGTCTCGACTTCCCACCACACCACCTCGTCCATGGCCTCATGCTATGGACTAGCGGACAGGCCACGTTCCTCAACACGCCCTGGCGGTTCCTAAGGCCAGGCAGGCCGCCGGGCAGCACCCGCCCGGGCACACCGCAGGAGCCCGATACGGCAAAGACCGGCGGCGCAGGGCTTTTGCCCCGCACCGCCGGCCCCACGGATCCGGTGTAGTGCGCCGGTGCCCGGCAGGCCCGTCAGTTCCCTGCTGCGCCCAGCACCGCAGCGCCGTAGCCGGGCAGCTGCAGTGCGTCGCCGTAAAGCTCCGACGGGCCCGTCTCAAGCAGGACCTGCGCTGCTGTACCCAGGGGAACCGGAACTTCCCGCGCCGTATCGGCGAAGTTCAGCGCCACGGCGGTGTCTCCGCGCCGGAACACCAGCCAGCGTCCCACCTCGTCGAAGTCCACACTCGTAGCGTCCATATCCGGGTCGGTCAGGTCCGGACGGTTTCGGCGCAGGTCCAGGAGTTGCCGGTACAACCCCAGCAGCCGGCCGTGGCCATCACTTTCAGCTTCGGACCAGTCCAGCTTCGAATTGGCGAAGGTCTGCGGGTCCTGCGGATTCGGTACCGTGTCCGGATCCCATCCCATCCGTTCGAATTCCCGCAGCCGTCCTTCCGCCGTCGCCTTGCCCAGCTCAGGTTCCGGATGCGAGGTAAAGAACTGCCAGGGAGTGGACGCCCCGAATTCCTCGCCCATAAAGATCATGGGCGTAAACGGCGACGTCAGGTTCAGCACGGCCGCCAGCGCCAGCTGCGGATAGTCCAGGCTCGCGCTGAGCCGGTCCCCTGCCGCCCGGTTGCCGATCTGATCATGGTTCTGGGTGCAGACCACCAGCTGCCGGGCGGACACCCGGTCCTTGTCGATGGGCCGTCCGTGGGTTCGTCCGCGGAAGGATGAAAAGGTGCCGTTGTGGAAGAAGCCTTCCTGCAGCACCTTCGCCAGGGCTTCGACGGAATCGAAGTCCTCGTAGTAGCCCCCGTTTTCCCCGGTGAGGTTGGTGTGCGCGGCATGATGGAAGTCATCTGACCACTGCCCGGCCAGGCCGTAGCCGTTCACGTTCCGCGGCGTGATCAGCCGGGGGTTGTTCAGGTCGGATTCGGCAATCAGGAACAGCGGTTTGCCGAGTGTTTCCGCGCACTCATCGGTGGCGGCAGCAATCTCTTCGAGGATGTGCACCGCCCGTTCGTCGTGCAGTGCGTGGACGGCGTCCAGGCGCAGCCCGTCCACGTGGTAGTCGCGGAACCACATCAGCACGTTCTCCACGATGTACTCGCGAACGGTGTCCGACAGCGGTCCGTCCAGGTTCACCGAATCCCCCCAGGTGTTGGCTTTCCCTTCCGTGAGGTAGGGGCCGAACATGGGCAGGTAGTTGCCGCTGGGACCAAGGTGGTTATAGACCACGTCCTGGATAACGCCCAGGCCCGCCCGGTGCGCGGCGTCGACAAAGCGCTGGTAGGCCTCGGGCCCGCCGTAGGTTTCCTGCACGGAATACCACAGCACGCCGTCGTAGCCCCAGTTGTGTGTCCCGTTGAAGGAGTTCACCGGAAGCAGCTCCACGTACCGCACGCCCAGCTCCGCCAGGTAGCCCAGCCGCTCGATGGCTGCATCCAGGGTTCCCTCGGGGGTGAAGGTGCCAACATGCATCTCGTAGATGGCCCCGCCGTCGAGCCCCGGAGACACCCAGTCCCCGTCCTGCCAGTCGAAGAGCTCCGGGTCAAACGTCCGGGACAGCTCATGCACGCCCGCCGGCTGCCGGCGGGAGCGCGGATCAGGCACCGGAGTCCCGGCGTCGTCAATGAGATAGCCGTAGTCAATGTCCTCGAGCAGCTCGGCATGCTGGGCGTGCCACCAGCCGTTCTCA
Organism: Arthrobacter sp. Y3225209; assembly: GCF_059090685.1. Taxonomy (NCBI): domain Bacteria; kingdom Bacillati; phylum Actinomycetota; class Actinomycetes; order Micrococcales; family Micrococcaceae; genus Arthrobacter; species Arthrobacter sp. Y3225209. The sequence continues at coordinate 36,073 of NZ_JBNHFW010000022.1, read as the reverse complement.
CCCCGGCTCATGGACAGGCGGCGCCCGTCCGCCAGCAGGGTCATGGTGTTGGCTTTGGGAGCCCACACATCGAAGTTCGTCCTCACTCGCCGTCCTCCCGAACCAGCAGCGCCACCGGGTAGCTGCCGAACAGATCTGCGACGGCCACCCGGCCGTCGCTTGTATGGGTAGTTCCCGTAATGACGTCGCGGTAGGTTCCCGCGGGCAGCAACACACCGGTTTCCTGCCAGCCGCCCTGCACCTGCAGCCCCACCGGGAGGCGGGTCACCAGGGTCACTGCTCCGCCGCGGTCAAAACCGAAAAGGTGCCCGGCTGCCGGGCCCTCCGCTGTGACGGGAACGTAGCCGCTGAAGAGCTCGGGCCGGCCGCGCTTGAGCTGGAGCGCGCGGGTGGTGATCAGCAGTTTTGCCGCTGCGTCCTCATCAACTTCCGGAGCTCCGGTTCCGGCGAACGACGCCGCCACGTCCCGGCGGCGCTGGAAGTCCACCTCGCGCCGGTTGTCCGGGTCCACGAGGGACCGGTCCCAGAATTCCGTGCCCTGGTAGACATCCGGAACGCCGGGCATGGTCAGTTGCAGCAGCTTGGCCGAGAGCGAGTTGGAGTATCCCGCGGTGCGGATCCGCTCCACCAGGGAGGTAACCAGGGTGTTCACCTCGGCGTCGTCAAACGCGGCGTCGATCGCGGCGTGCATCCGGGCTTCGAACGCTGCGTCGGGGGCCGTCCAGGTGGTGCTGGCAGATGCCTCGCGTGAGGCTTTTTCCGCGTACGCATGTGCACGGTCCCGGCTGAGCGGCCAGGCGCCGATGACGGCCTGCCAGAGCAGGTTCGCCATCGGCTCGTCACCCATGGGTGCCAGTGCCTGCAGTTTCCCGAAGGCGGCTGCCCACTCGCCGGGGATTTCCGAGAGAACGGAAATCCGGGCGCGGGTGTCTTCGCTGCGCTTGGTGTCATGCGTGGTCAGGGCCGTCATGGCGGCGGGCTGTTCCAGCTGCCGCCGAAGCAGCCTGGCATGCAGCTCAAACGGCGTGACGGCGAAGTGCGCCGGATCGGCACCCACTTCGTTCAGGGAGGTCAGGCGTGAGTAGCGGTAGAACGCGGTGTCCTCCACCCCTTTCGCCATCACCATCCCGGAGGTCTGCTGGAACCGGACCGCGAGTTCTCCGAGGTCAGCCAGCGGGACAGTGGACGTCTCCCCTGCCGGCAGCGGGTTCAGCAGCCGGTGCAGGATGTGCAGGGCACCGGCAAGGTCCGGCCGACGAACAGTCGCGGCAACCACGGCGTCCGTGAGGTATTCACTCCCCTCGGGCAGGTAGCTGCGGTAGACCGGGAAGCAGGCCAGCAGCTCCGCCAGGGCGTCCGCTGCGGTTGCCGGATCCAGTCCTGAGTCCGCGGGCAGGAGCCGCACCAGCCGCTGCACCTCCGAGTTCAGCAGCTGGTCCGCGATGCCGCGCTTGGTGCCGTGGATCATGTCGGCGTAGGGCTCGGTAGGCACGAGCGCGGTGAGTGTCTCCTCGCCGGCCGGGTCGGTGAAGAGACGGTCGACGTCGGCGAGCGCGTCGTAGCCTGTGGTGCCTTCGGTTTCCCAGTCCCGGGGCAGGGACTCTCCCGGTTCCAGAATCTTTTCAACCAGGATGTAGGCGCCGCCGGTAATTTCCCGCAGCCGGGCGAGGTAGCCCTTGGGGTCTGCGAGTCCGTCCGGGTGGTCGATCCGCAGTCCGTCCACGAGCGACTCGTCGAACCACCGTCGGATCTCGGCGTGGGCCTCGTCGAACACCCACGGCTCCTCCACGCGGATGCCTGCCAGGGTGTTGACGCCGAAGAACCGGCGGTAGTTCAGCTCGCTGTCGGCCCGCCGCCAGTTCACCAGTTCATAGTGCTGACGTGCGTGGACCTCCTGTGCCGAATCCCCGTCCCGCACCGTGCCGGGAGCCACCGGGTAGCGGTTCTCGTAGTAGTGCAACTCACCGTTGACCAGCTTGAGCTGCTCCAGTTCGTTGTCGCCGTCGCCCAGGACGGGAAGGCGCAGCTTTCCGCCACCCGCTTCCCAGTCAATGTCGAAGGCCTCCGCGTACCGGGAGCCGCGGCCGTGTTCGAGTACCGACCACCACCACTTGTTCCGGGCAGGCGTGGCGACGCCCATGTGGTTGGGCACAATGTCCACCAGCACCCCCATCCCGGCTGCGTGGGCGGCCTCCGACAGTGCCTTGAGCCCGTCAGCTCCGCCCCTGGCCGGATCGACACCGGAGGGGTCAACCACGTCGTAGCCGTGGTCGGAGCCCTCCTCCGCTGTCAGGATCGGCGAGAGGTAGACCCAGTCCACGCCGAGGTCCGCCAGGTACGGGACCAGGGCGGCGGCGTCGTGGAGGGTGAACGACGGGCGGATCTGCAGGCGGTACGTGGACAGCGGGGTCCTCATTCGGCCGTCCCGGGGTTCTGCTGTGCCTTCGACCCGGCCAGCGCCGCGAGCGAAGCGGCCACGGAGTGGTCGTGTTCCTCTTCTTCGGCATGGGCCCGCAGCACCGCCATGGATTTGGCAGCCACACTCAGCTGGCTGTCCGCCGGTACCGGGTCCGCATCCGCATATTCACCTGCAGTGTCAATGACTACATCCCACATGGGGGCGTACTCCTTGGCCGGGACTGTGACCTTCACGGCCTCGTCGTGCGCGTTGAAGTAGAGCAGGAAATTCGCGTCGGTGATCCGCTGTCCGCGGGCGTCCTTGCCGCGGATTCCCTGCCCGTTGAGGAACACGCCCAGGGACCGGCTGACCGGGGTGTCCCAGTCATCCGGAGACATGGGGGTGCCGTCCTCGGTGAGCCAGACGATGTCCGGCAGCGCTTCGCCCTCGCCTCGCCGCACGGGCCGTCCGTCGAAGAAGCGGCGCCGGCGGAACGTGGGATGTTCGGCGCGCAGCGTGTTGACCGCAGCAGTGAACTCCATGAGCGGGGTGTCCATGGAATCCCAGTTGATCCAGCTCAGCTCGGAGTCCTGGGCATAGGTGTTGTTGTTGCCCTGCTGGGTCCGGCCCAGCTCGTCGCCGTGCGCGATCATGGGCACGCCCTGGGAGAGCAGCAGCGTGGCAAGGAAGTTTCTCTGCTGCCGGGCGCGCAGGGAGAGCACGTTGGGATCATCGGTGGGTCCCTCGGCTCCACAGTTCCAGGACCGGTTGTGGGACTCGCCGTCGTTGTTGTCCTCACCGTTGGCTTCGTTGTGTTTCTCGTTGTAGGACACCAGGTCATGCAGCGTGAAACCGTCGTGGGCGGTAACGAAGTTGATGGAGGCAACGGGCCGGCGGGCCGAGGACTCGTAGAGGTCGGCGGACCCGGTGATGCGGGAGGCGAATTCGCCAAGGGTGGATGGCTCGCCGCGCCAGAAGTCGCGGACCGTGTCGCGGTACTTGCCGTTCCACTCGGTCCACTGGGGCGGGAAGTTGCCCACCTGGTAGCCGCCGGGTCCGATGTCCCAGGGCTCGGCAATCAGCTTTACCTGGGAAACTACCGGGTCCTGCTGCACCAGTTCGAAGAACGTGGACAGCTTGTCCACATCGTAGAACTCGCGGGCCAGAGTGGAGGCGAGGTCGAAGCGGAAACCGTCAACGTGCATTTCCGTCACCCAGTAACGCAGCGAGTCCATGATCAGCTGCAGGGAGTGCGGGTTGCCGACATTCAGCGAGTTGCCGGTGCCGGTGTAGTCCATGTAGTACCGCTTGTCATCGTCCACCAGACGGTAGTAGGACGCGTTGTCGATACCGCGGAAGGAGAGGGTGGGGCCCAGGTGGTTGCCCTCGGCCGTGTGGTTGTAAACCACGTCCAGAATCACTTCGATGCCCGCAAGGTGCAGTGCGCGCACCATTGCCTTGAATTCCTGGACCTGCTGCCCGTGGTCGCCCGTGGCGCTGTAGACGTTGTGCGGTGCGAAGAAGCCGATGGTGTTGTAACCCCAGTAGTTGGACAGCCCCTTCTCCTGCAGGGTCGAGTCATTCACGAACTGGTGGACCGGCATAAGTTCAATCGCGGTGATGCCCAGTTTCTGCAGATGGGCGATCACCGAGGGGTGTGCGACGCCGGCGTACGTGCCGCGCTGCTCTTCCGGAACGTCGGGGTGCAGTTCCGTCAGGCCCTTGACGTGGGCCTCGTAGATCACTGACTGGTGGTACGGGGTCTTGGGCTTCCGGTCCCCGTCCCAGTCGAAGAACGGGTTGATCACCACGCCCATCATCATGTGCGGTGCCGAATCCTCGTCATTGCGTGAGTTTTCGTCACCGAAGTTGTAGCCAAACAGCGCCTGGTCCCAGTCGATTTCCCCGGCCACGGCCTTGGCATACGGGTCCAGCAGCAGCTTGTTGGGGTTGCACCGGTTCCCGTTCTCGGGATCATTCGGTCCGTCGACACGGAACCCGTATTTCTGCCCCGGCATAACCTGCGGCAGGTAACAGTGCCAGACGTATCCATCCACCTCGCTCAGGCGGATCTGTTCCTCATTGCCGTCCTCATCGAACAGACACAGCGTTACGGAGTCCGCCACTTCGCTGTAGAGCGCGAAGTTAGTGCCGTTTCCGTCGTAGGTTGCACCCAGCGGATAGGCATCTCCCGGCCAAACTTCCATGTAGAGCTCCTGACTAGTTCAGTGACAACACCAAATTGATATGTCTGCTTACTTTTCTACCCCAGACTTGGAGCTTACTTGAATTCCCGGCCCCGGATGGGCGGTGAATTCCGCGACAAGCGATCGGATCTGCGGGTCAAGGCGGGATGGGGCCACCGGGCCGGCGGCTGCTGCGAGGCTGCCGGCCCGGCCGTGCAGGCTCGCAGCCGCTGCGGCCAGACGGGCGTAATGACCGGGTCCGCGCCGGTCCGCAGGCGTGCGGTCCGTGGCGAGCAGGGCGCCAAGGATGCCCGAGAGCGTGTCGCCGCTGCCCGCCGTCGCCAGCCACGGTGTTGCCTCGGCCTGGCTGTACAGCTCTCCGGTGGGCGCCGCTGCCAGCGTGGCCCAGCCCTTGAGCAGGACGGTGGCACCGGTGCGTTGGGCAGCGAGCCGGGCAAAGCGGACCGGGTCGCCCTCAATATCTGTGCGTGAGATATCCTCCCCCATGCTCCGGAGCAGGGCGGTGAGTTCCCCGGCGTGCGGGGTCAGCACGACGGCGGGATGAAGTCCCGGACCCGCGGCGCCCACCGCGTCGGCGTCGATCACTGCGGGCAGGCCCGAAGCCATGGCGTCCACGGCGCGGCGACGCTGCTCTTCGTCATCCCCGGCCCCCGGCCCGGCAAGCCAGGCCTGGACATGGGTTCCGGTGACCGTGCCGGTGCTGCACACAGCTTCCGGATGGGCCAGGTTGATCAGCCGGGCCACACCCTCCGGGCCCAGATAGCGGACCATTCCGACGCCGGTCGCCAGGGCTGCGCCGGTGGCCATCAGTGCCGCGCCGGGGTAAGCGGAGGAACCTGCGGCGATGCCAAGGACACCGCGGCTGTATTTGTGGTCAGCCCGGCCCGGGACCGGCAGGATACGGGCCAGCTCCGCCTCCTGCAGCCGGTAGGCGTCCGGGGTGCCAAGGTGGTCGCCGAGGCCGATGTCGATGCAATGGATGGATCCGGCGGCCACGGCGCCGGGTCCGGCCAGGAGCCCGGTTTTGACCGCGCCAAAGGTCACTGTCATATCCGCGTGCAGGCAGGTTCCCGGCATTCGCCCGGTGTCTGCGTCCACACCGCTGGGCAGGTCGCAGGCAATTACCAGCGGGCCGGCACCCCGCTCCCGTGCGGCGTTGAGCTCTTCGGCAAGCGCCCGGACCGGGCTCCGCAGTCCGCCGGATCCCCCGGTGCCCAGCACCCCGTCCAGCACCGCGTCCGCCGCCAAACACGCTGCCGCACACTCTGCGGCGTTTACTTCGGTCAGCTCCCGGACCCTACCACCCTGCGTGCGGAAGGCCGCCAGTGCCTCCGGATGCGCTGCCGGCGCGGTGAGCACGGCTTCTGCCGCTACTCCGCGCGCGGCCAGCCGGGCGGCTGCGTAGAGGGCATCGCCTCCATTGTTACCGCTGCCGGCCAGCACCACGAGGCGGGCGCCGTAGAGCCGTCCCCTGCGGGTTTTGAGGGCGGACGCAGCAGCAGCGTGCAGCCCGTAGGCTGCACGCTGCATAAGTTCTGCTCCGCGCCCCTCCGCAAGCAGCGGGGCCTCGGCACGGCGGACGGCGGTTCCGGTATAGGCACTGATCATGCGCTACACCTTAGCCCTCGGCGACGACCATTGCTGTAGCTACATCCCCGTCATGGCTGAGGGACAGGTGCCAGACCTGCACGCCCTTCCCGGCGGCCACGGCCGCTACCGTTCCATCGATCTGCAGCTGCGGCGCTCCGGCGGGATCCAGCCGGACCTGGCAATCCTGCCAGTTCATTCCCGCAGGGGCTCCCAGGGCCTTGGCCACGGCTTCCTTGGCAGCAAACCGCGCTGCAAGGGAGCGCAGGTTCAGTTCCCGTTCCGCCGGGGCGAACAGGCGCGCCCGCAGGCCGGGGGTGCGTTCCAGCTGCCGCCCGAAGCGCGGTACGTCCACTACATCGACGCCGATCCCGATGATCATCTGCGGCCGCTTCCTACTCGACCGTGACGGACTTGGCGAGGTTGCGCGGCTGGTCCACATCAAAGCCCTTGGCCGTGGCCAGTTCACAGGCGAAGATCTGCAGCGGCACGGTGGTCAGCAGCGGCGCCAGCAGCGGCGGCGTTTCCGGCACGTAGAAGATGTGCTCGGCGTAGGCCTTTACGGCGTCGTCGCCCTCTTCGGCAATAACGATCGTCTTGGCGCCGCGGGCACGGATCTCCTGGATGTTGGAAACCACCTTGGCGTGCAGCGAATCCCGACCGCGCGGTGAGGGGACCACCACGAACACGGGCTGGCCTTCCTCGATCAGGGCGATCGGGCCGTGCTTCAGCTCGCCGGCGGCGAATCCTTCAGCGTGGATGTACGCCAGTTCCTTCAGCTTCAGCGCACCTTCCATCGCTACCGGGAAGCCGACGTGGCGTCCCAGGAAGAGCACCGAGCCGGTCTCCGACATCAGCTGCGCCAGTTCCTTGATCTGTCCCGAGTTATCCAGCACCTGCTGGATCTTGTCCGGTACCTTGGACAGGTCCGCCAGGATGTCCTTGATCTCGCCCTGGAACTTGTTGCCCCGGATCTGTGCCAGGTAAAGGCCCAGCAGGTAGGCGGCAGTGATCTGCGCCAGGAAGGCCTTGGTCGAGGCAACGGCGATTTCCGGTCCGGCGTGGGTGTAGAGCACCGCGTCCGCTTCGCGCGGAATGGTGGAGCCGTTGGTGTTGCAGATGGCCAGCACCTTGGCACCCTGCTCCTTGGCGTAACGCACCGCCATGAGGGTGTCCATGGTCTCGCCCGACTGGGAGATGGCCACGATGAGCGTGTTCGCGTCCACGATGGGGTCCCGGTAACGGAACTCGTGGCTGAGCTCGACCTCGACCGGCAGGCGGCACCAGTGCTCAATGGCGTACTTGGCTACCTGGCCGGCGTAGGCGGAGGTACCGCAGGCCAGCACCATGATCTTGTTGATGGATTTCAGTTCCTCGGGGCTGACCCGAAGCTCGTCCAGGGTCAGGCGTCCGTCAGCGTCGGAGCGGCCCAGCAGGGTATCCCCCACGGCCTGGGGCTGGTCGTTGATTTCCTTCTCCATGAAGGAGTCATAGCCGCCCTTTTCGGCTGCCGCGGCGTCCCAGTTCACGTGGAACTCGGTGCCTTCGGCCGGCGTGCCGAAGAAGTCGGTGATCTCCACGGAATCGGGGGTGATGGTCACCACCTGGTCCTGGCCCAGCTCCACGGCCCGGCGGGTGAAGTCGATGAAGCCGGAGACGTCGGAACCCAGGAAGTTCTCGCCCTCGCCCAGACCGACGACGAGCGGGGAGTTGCGCCGTGCCGCCACCACGGTGCCGGGGGAATCGTTGTGCACGGCAAGGAGGGTGAAGGCACCCTCAAGCTGCTGGCAGGCAAGCTGCATGGAGCGGGCCAGGTCTCCGGCGCCTTCGCCGCGGTAGATCGAGCCCAGCAGGGCGGCGGCAACCTCGGTGTCGGTTTCAGAGACGAAGACGGTGCCGGCGGCGAGCAGCTGCGTCTTCAGCTCGGCGAAGTTTTCGATGATGCCGTTGTGGATCACGGCAAGGCGGCCGTTGTCCGCCAGGTGGGGGTGCGCATTTTCGTCGGTAGGTCCGCCGTGGGTGGCCCAGCGGGTGTGGCCGATGCCGGTGGAGGCGGCCGGAAGCGGCGTGGCTTCCAGTTCGGCTGTCAGGTTGGCCAGTTTTCCGGACTTCTTGCGGACCTGGATGCCTTCGGGGGTCAGGACGGCGACACCGGCGGAGTCGTATCCGCGGTATTCCAGGCGCCGGAGACCTTCCATCACGACGTCGAGGGCGCCGTGGCTCCCGGCCAGTCCGGATTCTGCTGCGGCTTCAACGCTTGCGGCGGCGCCGGGGCGGCCTGCATATCCAATAATTCCACACATACCACTAAGCGTACCGGCCAGCGGCCCGGCTTACCGAAATCTGCCTGCCGGCGGCGGTGCCGCGCCGCGCTCTGCGCGGGCACACCGTTTGGGATTGCCGCCGCTACAGGGCAGAATTCCTAGGGTGTCAGAACGCCATACGAAGTCCTCCGGAGCCCAGTCGCCTGAGAGCAGCTTCACGCCTTTTGTGGAGCTCGACCGGAAGACCTGGTCGCGGCTCTCCCATGAGATCCGTTCTCCGCTCAACCAGGAGGACATCCTGCGGCTGCGCGGGCTCGGTGACCAGCTGAACCTGGACGAGATCCGGGAGGTCTATCTGCCGCTGTCGCGGCTGCTAAACCTGTATGTCGCCGCAGCAGGCCGCCTGCACAGCGCCACCACCACGTTCCTGGGTGAGAAAACCACGCGTACCCCGTTTGTCATCGGTGTGGCCGGTTCCGTGGCGGTGGGCAAATCCACCACCGCACGTGTGCTGCGTGAGATGCTGCGCCGCTGGCCGGACACGCCCAATGTCGAACTGATTACCACTGACGGTTTCCTCTACCCCAACGCCGAACTCGAGCGCCGCGGGCTCATGCAGCGCAAAGGCTTCCCTGAGTCCTATGACCGGCGCCGGCTCCTGCGCTTTGTCAGCGAGGTGAAAAGCGGCGCCGAGGAAGTCCGTGCTCCCCGGTACTCCCACCTCACCTACGACATTGTTCCGGGCGAGGAGATTGTGGTGCACCGCCCGGATGTGCTCATTGTCGAAGGGCTGAACGTCCTGGCACCGGCCCGCCCGCGCGCGGACGGGCGCTCCGGCCTGGCGCTGAGCGACTTCTTCGACTTTTCCATCTATGTGGACGCCCGGACCTCCTACATCGAGGAATGGTACGTCCAGCGGTTCCAGTCCCTGCGCAGCGGCGCCTTCGCTGATCCGGCGTCGTACTTCCACCGGTACGCCGATCTCACGGATGAGGAAGCCCGGGCCACTGCCCTGGACATCTGGAAACGCATCAATGAACCCAACCTGGTGACCAATGTCCTGCCCACGAGGGGCCGCGCCCAGCTGGTGCTGACCAAGGACGCGGACCACTCGGTGACGAGGATGCTGCTGCGCAAGACGTAGCAGCGGGCGGGATCAGACCGAAGCCCCTGCCTCAGCGTTGAGCGCCAGGTTTCCTTCCACGGCTGCGGCCAGCGTGCGGGCCGTGGATGCGGCCGTCTCCATGTCTGCGGCTTCTACCATCACCCGGACTACCGGTTCGGTGCCGGAGGGACGCAGCAGTACGCGGCCGGTTTCCCCCAGGGCTGCCTGTGCCTGTTCCACGGCCTGGCGGACCGGCTCGTTGGTCTGCACGCCGGCCTTGTCCACGCCCTTGACGTTGATGAGCACCTGCGGGAGTTTCTGCATGACACCCGAGAGCTGCTTCAGGGTGCTTCCGGTGCGGGCCACCTGTGCGGCCAGCTGGAGCCCGGTCAGCACGCCGTCGCCGGTGGTGGCGTATTCGGAGAAGATTACGTGTCCTGACTGTTCACCGCCGAGGCTGTAGCCGCCGGAGCGCATGCCTTCCAGGACGTAGCGGTCCCCCACCCCGGTTTCAATCAGGTTGATGCCCGCCTCCCGGAGGGCCAGCTTCAGCCCGAGGTTGCTCATCACGGTGGCTACGAGGGCGTTGTCCTTCAGCTTGCCGGCGTCCTTCATGGCTATCGCCATGATCGCCATGATCTGGTCACCGTCAACGACGTTGCCCTCGTGGTCCACGGCCAGGCAGCGGTCGGCGTCGCCGTCATGCGCAATGCCCAGGTCTGCGCCATGGGCCACCACGGCGGCCTGCAGTGCCTCCAGATGGGTCGAACCGTAGCCGTCATTGATGTTGATCCCGTCCGGTTCCGCACCAATGACCACTACCTCGGCCCCGGCGTCGGCGAATACCTGCGGGGAACAGCCGCTGGCCGCGCCGTGTGCACAGTCCAGGACTACCTTGAGCCCTTCGATGCGGTTGGGGAGGGTCTGCAGCAAATGCACCACGTACCGGTCTTCGGCGTCGGCAAAGCGGTGGATCCGTCCCACGTCGCTTCCGGTGGGCCGGAGGCCGGGGCGTGACATTTCGGCTTCGATCGCGTCTTCGACGGCGTCGTCGAGCTTCTGCCCGCCGCGTGCCAGGAACTTGATCCCGTTGTCCGGGGCAGCGTTGTGGGATGCGGAAATGACGACGCCGAAATCGGCGTCCAGGTCGGCTACGAGGAACGCAGCCGCCGGAGTGGGCAGGACGCCGGCGTCGAAGACGTCAACACCGGAACTGGCCAGGCCTGCTTCCATGGCCGCGGAAATGAAGTCTCCGCTGATCCTGGGGTCCCGTGCCACAACTGCGACCGGCCGGCGGCCGTTCTCCACGCGGTTGTGGCCCAGTACCACGGCGGCGGCCTGGGCAAGGCCGAGGGCGACTTCGGCGGTGATCAGCCCGTTGGCCAGTCCACGGACGCCGTCCGTTCCAAATAATCTTGTCATTGCGCATCCTCAAGCAGGTTGTGGCCACAGCGGAGTACCGCTAAACGGGCAACTTACTGGCCCATTCTGCCACCGCTTCCCCCGTCCCTCCGAAACGGGTGGGTCAAAACTATGCGGAGGGCAGCCAAATCGGCATCCGTGGGTGTGTCCAACGTGACGCTTACCGGGCCGCTTAACGCCAAAAAAGGCACCCGCCGAAGCGACTGCCTTTTTTGAACCAAGCACCGATCCGGCGCTTGTGAACCCAAGCGCCGAATTAGCGCTTGTGAACCCAAGCGCCGAATTAGCGCTTGTGGAGCCAAGCGCCAATTCAGCGCGAGGGGACCCGGTCCCGAACGCGCCAGCGGACGGGACCGGGGAAGCGCTGAATTAGCGCTTGGAGTACTGCGGAGCCTTGCGTGCCTTCTTGAGACCGGCCTTCTTGCGCTCGATGACGCGGGCGTCACGGGTCAGGAAGCCTGCCTTCTTCAGGGCGGGGCGGTTGTTCTCGCGGTCGATCTCGTTCAGCGAACGGGCGACACCGAGACGCAGTGCACCGGCCTGGCCGGAGGGGCCACCACCGTGGATGCGGGCGATGACGTCGTAGGCGCCTTCGAGTTCAAGAAGCTTGAACGGCTCGTTGACTTCCTGCTGGTGCAGCTTGTTCGGGAAGTAGTCTTCGAGCTCGCGGTCGTTGACGATCCACTTGCCGGTACCCGGAACAACGCGCACGCGGGCGATGGCCTGCTTGCGGCGGCCGACGGCGGAGCCGGCGACGGTCAGGGCGGGGCGTTCCTTGACTGCGGTCTGTGCCGAGTCAGAGGATTCCGAGGTGTAGCTGGTGAGCTCCTCGGTGTTTTCATTCAGCTCTTCAGTGTTCTGAGCCACGATTCTCCTTGAATTAATTCTTTAGTTGGCGGGCCAGAACTACTGGGCGACCTGGGTGATTTCGAAGGTCTTGGGCTGCTGCGCGGCGTGCGGGTGCTCTGCACCGCGGTACACCTTCAGCTTGCTGATCTGGTCAGCAGCCAGGGAGTTCTTGGGCAGCATGCCGCGGATGGCCTTCTCAACTGCGCGCACCGGGTTCTTCTCCAGCAGTTCGGCGTAGTTGACGGAGGACAGGCCGCCCGGGTAACCCGAGTGGCGGTAGGCACGCTTCTGTTCGAGCTTGGCGCCGGTGAGGGCAACCTTCTCAGCGTTGATGATGATGACGAAATCGCCCATGTCCATGTGGGGAGCAAAGGTCGGCTTGTGCTTTCCGCGCAGCAGTGTTGCGGTCTGGCTGGCAAGACGGCCTAGGACAACGTCGGTGGCGTCAATGACGTGCCACTGGCGGTTGATGTCGCCGGGCTTCGGGGTGTACGTACGCACGGTTTTTGCCTTCGTTTCTTCTTCTTAGGTGGCGCGCTGTCCATGGATGCCATGGTCAGTGCAGCTTCTCTATGCGTTACCGGATGGTCAGGTGAGGACTGAATTAACCAGTGGTCCTGAGATCTCGGCTATTTCCCCGGGGCCAGGTGGCTCTGCAACTGAGCCGCTCCCGTGGGCATAGGCCTATCGAGGTAGGACACGCACAACGACTATAAACAATAGCCTGCTTGCGGGGTCAGGTCAAAAGCTGTCGCAGCAGCTGTTCGTTTCAACAGCCGCGGGCACCGGTATTCGATTTGCCTTCATTTTATGCCGCGACGTTCCATCGCGCTATCCGCGGTGCGCCCGGGTGAGATCGGCACGGTCCTGCAGGCCGGCGTCGGCGGGATACCTGACCTCTTCCAGCACCAGAGGATGGGGCGGCGCAAGGATGGATTTGGAGTCCCGGATCATGGCCGCGAGCCGCTCGGCCAGCCACTGGGGCCGGCGCTCCCCCGCACCCACCAGCACTGACCCTCCCACCAGGGAACGCACCATGTTATGGCAGAAGGCGTCAGCCTGGATGTGGGTGGTGATGATGCCGTCGCTGCCTCTGGCAAAGCTGAACTCCTGCAGCTCCCTGATGGTGGTGGATCCGGTCCGTGGCTTGCAGTAGGACAGGAAGTCCCGGATGCCCAGCACACCCTCCGCCGCCTCGTTCATCCGGTCCGTGTCCAGCGGTGCCTTGTACCAGAGTGTGGTGTGACGGGAGAGCGGGTCGCGGGTTTCGGGCAGGTCGACTATGCGGTAACTGTAGCGCCGCCACAGGGCCGAGAACCGTGCATCGAAGCCGTCAGGGGCGGGAGCGGCCGAACGGATTTCAATGGCTCCCCCCAGGGCATCCACTACCCGCCGCTGGCGTCCTTCGCGTCGGCCGGGGGCGGTGAGTTCCTTGTTCAGCACCCCGTGCAGGCGGCGGCGCAGTGAAACCCCCGGGTCCAGGTCCCGGCCGCGGGCCAGTGCGTCCCATTCGGCCCGGGTGAGGTCAAAGTGCACCACCTGCCCGCGGGCATGGACGCCGGCGTCTGTCCGCCCGGCGACCGTGAGGCGGACCGGGCGGCGCAGCAGTACGGCCAGGGCGTCCTCCACCATCCCCTGCACAGTCAGCAGGCCGGGCTGGGCAGCCCAGCCGGAGAACGGTGCGCCGTCGTAGGCGAGGTCCATCCGGACGCGGAAAGGCCCGCCGTCCATTTCCGGGACAGCGGGCCTTTCAATAGTCATAGCACCCATATTAAGGGCACCGGGACGTCAGCGAAGAATTACTTCTTCTCTTCGGTCTCCACGACTGCCTCATCAGCGGAATCAGCTGATTCAGCGGAGTCGGCCGACTCTGCGGAGTCAGCGGAATCTGCCGAATCGGCGGAGTCAGCGGACTCTGCAACCGGAGCCGGTGCGGCTGCGGCAGCTGCGGTGTTGGCCTCGGCCACTACCGACTGCTTGGCAGACAGCGGTTCCAGGACCAGTTCGATGACGGCCATGGGGGCGTTGTCGCCCTTGCGGTTGCCGATCTTGGTGATACGGGTGTAACCGCCGTCGCGCTTCTCGACTGCCGGAGCAATGTCGGTGAAGAGCTCGTGAACGATGCCCTTGTCGGAGATCAGGGCGAGGACGCGGCGGCGGGAGGACAGGTCCCCGCGCTTGGCGAACGTGATCAGGCGCTCTGCGTAGGGACGCAGCCGCTTGGCCTTGGTCACCGTGGTGGTGATCTGCTTGTGCTCGAACAGCTGCGCGGCAAGGTTCGCCAGCATCAGGCGCTGGTGTGCCGGGCTGCCTCCGAGGCGCTTACCCTTGGTGGGTGTAGGCATTACTTTTTCTCCTCAAACGGTGCCGTGCGGTGCATCAAATGCCCGACGGCAAGAATTTGCTTCAGTTAGAGCTCGTCGTCCGAGTATTCGGACTCGTCCTCTTCAATAGCTGCGGCGTGGGCGGCCAGATCAAACCCGGGAGGGGAATCCTTCAGGGACAGACCCAGTTCAACCAGCTTTGCCTTCACCTCGTCGATGGACTTCGCACCGAAGTTACGGATGTCCATCAGGTCAGCCTCGGAGCGGGCTACGAGTTCACCCACCGTGTGGATGCCTTCGCGCTTGAGGCAGTTGTACGAACGCACAGTCAGCTCGAGGTCTTCGATCGGCAGGGCCATGTCGGCTGCCAGTGCGGCATCCGTGGGGCTCGGACCGATTTCGATACCTTCAGCGGCGGTGTTGAGTTCGCGTGCCAGGCCGAACAGCTCGACCAGGGTGGTGCCGGCAGACGCGACGGCGTCGCGCGGTGCAATGGCATCCTTGGTCTCGACGTCGACGATCAGGCGGTCGAAGTCGGTGCGCTGTTCAACACGGGTGGCCTCCACGCGGAAGGTCACCTTCAGGACCGGCGAGTAGATGGAGTCAACCGGAATACGGCCGATCTCCTGGTCACCGGACTTGTTCTGGCTGGCGGACACGTAGCCGCGGCCGCGCTCGATGGTCAGTTCGAGTTCGAACTTGCCCTTCGAGTTGAGCGTGGCGATGTGCAGGTCGGGGTTGTGGAACTCCACGCCGGCCGGCGGAGCGATGTCCGCAGCCGTAACCACGCCGGGGCCCTGCTTGCGCAGGTACGCCACAACGGGCTCGTCGTGCTCGGAGGAAACCGAGAGGTTCTTGACGTTCAGGATGATCTCAGTGACATCTTCCTTGACGCCGGGAACCGTCGTGAACTCGTGCAGCACGCCGTCAATCCGGATGCTGGTGACAGCAGCACCGGGAATGGAGGAGAGCAGGGTACGACGGAGGGAGTTACCAAGGGTGTAGCCGAAACCGGGCTCCAGCGGTTCAATGATGAACCGTGAGCGGTTGTCGGCTACGACTTCTTCAGTGAGGGTGGGGCGCTGTGCAATGAGCACTTGCATTTCCTTTCAGCGAGCATCCGCTATATGACGCAACACAAATGGTGGAAACGACGACGACGGGTCTTCCGCGGGCGTCTTGGACGGCTAACAGCCAGCCCGGGACCGGATCCCTCCGGCGGGCAGGCCACCGAAGTGGAGTGCCCGCCGGAGGGATCCGGAACCGCAGTGCTGCTTATACGCGGCGGCGCTTCGGGGGACGGCAGCCGTTGTGTGCGCTCGGGGTGACGTCCTGAATGGAGCCAACCTCCAGGCCGGTGGCCTGCAGCGAACGGATAGCGGTCTCGCGACCCGAGCCCGGACCCTTCACGAAGACGTCGACCTTGCGGACGCCGTGCTCCTGTGCGCGCTTGGCGGCAGCTTCAGCAGCCATCTGAGCAGCGAACGGGGTGGACTTGCGGGAGCCCTTGAAGCCAACCTCACCGGCGGAAGCCCATGAGATAACAGCACCGGACGGGTCCGTGATGGACACGATGGTGTTGTTGAAGGTGCTCTTGATATGCGCCTGGCCGAGCGCGATATTCTTCTTATCCTTGCGACGCGGTTTGCGGACCGCTCCACGAGTCTTGGGGGGCATTACTTCTCCTACAAAGAGTTTGGTTTAGGTGGCCCGGATTCGGGCCTTGGCCGTAGGACCGCTTATTTAGCGGCCGGCCTTCTTCTTACCGGCAACGGTACGCTTCGGGCCCTTGCGGGTACGAGCGTTGGTCTTCGTGCGCTGACCGTGGACGGGCATGCCGCGGCGGTGCCGGATGCCCTGGTAGCTGCCGATCTCGACCTTGCGGCGGATGTCGGCGGCCACCTCACGGCGGAGGTCACCCTCAACCTTGAAGTTGCCCTCGATGTAGTCACGCAGCTGAACGAGTTCAGCGTCGGTGAGGTCCTTGACGCGAGTTTCCGGGCTGATGCCGGTCTCCACAAGGGTCTGCTCTGCACGGGTCTTGCCCACGCCGTAGATGTAGGTAAGCGCAATCACTACCCGCTTTTCGCGGGGAATGTCAACGCCAGCGAGACGTGCCATATCGGCGGTTCTCCTTTGGTTATTACCGGAGGTCTGAAGCAGTGCGTCCCTGTTGCCAGGTCCCCGGCCTCCGTACCGGGGGTGTGCGTCACGCGTATTGACGCTGCACTGCCATATTCAATTAACTACGCGTGGGCTGTTCCCTGGTGTCAGGGGCCCTCTATCCGGTGCCCGTAAGGACCCCGGCGTTAGAGCGGCTGATTAGCCCTGGCGCTGCTTGTGGCGCGGGTTCTCGCAGATCACCATGACTCGACCGTTACGGCGAATCACCTTGCACTTATCGCAGATCTGCTTGACGCTCGGCTGGACCTTCATGGTTTTCCTTTGCGTGGTTGCAGGGTTGAGCTTCAACGGGCGGCCAACCGGCAGTGCCGGCTGGCTTTCCGTCTTTGCAGCGGTTTATTTGTAGCGGTAGACGATCCGACCCCGGGTGAGGTCGTACGGGCTAAGTTCCACTACAACGCGGTCTCCTGGGAGGATGCGAATGTAGTGTTGACGCATCTTTCCCGAGATGTGTGCGAGCACAATGTGGCCGTTGGCCAGCTCAACGCGGAACATCGCGTTGGGCAGGGCTTCGTTGACCGAGCCCTCGATCTCAATGACGCCGTCTTTCTTGGCCATATCCTCCGCTAACGTCTGTGTCCCCGGCTAAGACCGGAAACGGTTTTCGATTGTGGCTTTCCCTGCCGTATCCGCCCGCCGATCCCGGGGCACAAGCCATCGAGATCGGTCAATCAGGGCACAAACGTAGAGACAACCAACAGATAACTCTACGGGAAGAGGCCGCATAAGTTAAATCGCTGCCGCTGTCCAGTTTCCCAGGTACCGTTTTGCACCGCAGCTGCAATGGCGGAAAAGACTGCAGGCCCCGCTCCCCAAAGGGAACGGAGCCTGCAGTCCTTGTCCGGTATCCGGCTGCTAGGGAATCGGGACCGGTGTGACACCGAGCGGTTCGAGCCGGGAGGCCCCGCCGTCCGGAGCCGTCAGCACCCAGATTCCCTTTTCATGGATGGCCACCGAGTGCTCCCACTGGCTGGACCGGCTGCCGTCAACCGTGATGACCGTCCAGTCATCCTCAAGGGTTTTGGTTTCGATCCCGCCACGCACGAGCATGGGCTCAATGGCCAGGCACAGCCCGGGCCGCAGCTTCGGTCCGCGATGGCTGGTGCGGTAGTTCAGGACGTCCGGCGCCTGGTGCATTTCGGTTCCGATGCCGTGTCCGACATAGTCCTCGAGGATGCCCAGCCGCTTGCCCGGCACGGAGCTGACATAGTCATCAACCGCCGCACCGATATCGCCCACGAATTTACCCTTGGCTGCGGCGGCAATACCGTGCCACATGGCGTTTTCGGTGACATCCGAGAGACGCTGGTCCTCGGGGTCGGGCGTGCCCACGATCACCGTGCGTGCCGAGTCCGAATGCCAGCCGCGGACTACTGCGCCCCCGTCAATGGAAATGATGTCGCCCTCCTGCAGCACCCGGTCCCCCGGGATGCCGTGGACAACTTCCTCATTCACCGAAGTGCAGACCGTTGCGGGGTAGTCGTAATAGCCAAGGAAATTGGAGGTGGCTCCGGCTTCCTTCAGCACCCCGGCGAAAACCGCGTCGATTTCCCGCGTGCTGACTCCTACCTCTGCGGATTTCACGGCCGCGTCGAGTGCGGAGATCAGCACCAGGCCGGCTTCGCGCATGATGCGCATCTGCTCGTTGGTTTTGTATTGGATTCGAGGCTGGCCGAACATGTGTCTTCTAACTTTCTGGCGGATAACTTTTAGCGCAGGTCCTTCAGTGCTTCCATCACGCGCTCGGTGACTTCGTCGATGCCGCCCAGTCCGTCGACGCGGGTCACGATGCCGCGGTCCTCATAGCGGGAGACGACGTCGGCCGTCTGCTGCTTGTAGAGGTCCAGCCGGTGCCGGATGACGTCTTCGGTGTCGTCGCTGCGGCCCTCGAGTTCGGCGCGCTTGAGCAGGCGGGCAACCAGTTCGTCGTCGTCGGCGGTGAGCAGCAGCACGGCGTCGAGCTTCTGGCCCTTGCCGGCCAGGATGTCGTCGAGTTCATCGACCTGTGCCACGGTGCGCGGGTAGCCGTCCAGCAGGAAGCCGGGCTCGACGTCGTTGTCCTGCAGCCGGCTGCGGACCATGCTGTTGGTAACGCTGTCCGGAACAAAGTTGCCGGCATCGATGTACTTCTTGGCCTCCACGCCCAGGGGCGTGAGTTCCTTGACGTTGGAGCGGAAGATGTCGCCGGTCGATATTGCCGTGACGCCGAGGCGCTCCGAAATGCGGGCGGCCTGAGTTCCTTTACCGGCACCGGGAGGCCCGATAATGAGCATTCTTGTCATCGCAATAACCCTTCGTAGTGACGTTGCTGGAGCTGTGCGTCAATCTGTTTGACCGTTTCCAGTCCCACACCAACCATGATGAGGATTGACGTTCCGCCGAACGGGAAGTTCTGGTTAGCTCCAACCAACACCAGAGCAATCAGCGGGATCAGGGCGACGAAGCCCAGGTACAGGGCGCCGGGCAGCGTGATCCGTGAGAGCACATACTGCAGGTATTCGGCGGTGGGGCGGCCGGCCCGGATGCCGGGAATGAAGCCGCCGTACTTCTTCATGTTCTCCGAGACCTCGTCCGGGTTGAACGTGATGGAGACGTAGAAGTAGGTGAAGAAGACGATCAGGAGGAAGTACACCAGCATGTACAGCGGGTGGTCTCCGCTGACCAGGTAGTTGTTGATCCAGACCACCCATTCCGGCGGCGTGCCGGTGGCGGGGGTATTGAACTGGGCCAGCAGGCTGGGCAGGTACAGCATGGAGGAAGCGAAGATCACGGGAATCACGCCTGCCATGTTCACCTTGATCGGGATGTAGGTGTTCGTCCCGCCGACGGTGCGCCGGCCGACCATGCGCTTGGCATACTGCACGGGCACGCGCCGCTGCGACTGTTCCACGAAGATCACCAGTGTCACGGTGAGGACACCCACGGCAAGGACGGCCAGGAAGATGGTCCAGCCCTGTGCGGTGAGGATGGCGCCGAGGGCGCTGGGGAAGGAAGCGGCGATGGAGGTGAAGATGAGCAGCGACATGCCGTTGCCCACGCCCTTCTCCGTGACCAGTTCCCCCATCCACATGATCACGCCGGTGCCGGCGGTCAGGGTGATGATGAGCAGGAGGATGGTGACCAGGCTGTCATCGGGGATGACGGGCAGCGCGCACTGGTTGTTGAACAGTGCCCCGGAGCGGGCCAGGGAGACCACTGTGGTGGCGTTGAGCAGGCCAAGCGCAATGGTGAGGTAGCGCGTGTACTGCGTGAGCTTGGACTGGCCCTGCGCTCCTTCTTCATGGAGTGCCTGGAAGTGCGGGATCACCACGCGCAGCAGCTGGACGATGATGCTGGCCGTAATGTACGGCATGATGCCCAGGGCAAAGATGGAAACCTGCAGCAGGGCGCCGCCGCTGAAAAGATTGACGAATTCGTATATGCCACCCGAAGTGGCACCCAGAGCCAAGCACTGCTGCACATTGCCGTAGTCAACACCCGGGGCCGGGATAAAAGCACCCATGCGGAAGATAGTGATGATACCCAGCGTAAACAACAGCTTGCGTCGCAGGTCTGGCGTCCGGAAAGCCCGGCCAATAGCGCTAAGCAAGCGTCCTCCTGAAGTTTGAAAGTCCCATGCGGACTTGTGACAGAAACAGAGTCTAGCCGCTCGGACCCCGTACTGCGTTAACGGCGTACGGGCGGCGGTAGTTGCGTTAAACGAAACTGAACTCCTGCCAGACCGTTCTATCGGTCCGCCAGGAGTTCAGTCACTTCACACGGGGAGTCGCACGCCCCTCCCCCGCCGTCCGCTCAGGGCGTCCGGCGGGGAAAGGAGGCTGATCCGCCACAAGGTTCTAGACCTCGGTGGTGGATCCGCCCGCTGCGGCGATCTTCTCAGCTGCGCTGGCGGAGAAGGCGTTGGCCTGCACATCAACCTTGACGGTGATGTCGCCGGATCCAAGAACCTTCACGGGCTGGTTCTTGCGAACCGCACCCTTGGCAACCAGTGCTTCGATGGTCACGGCGCCGCCTTCGGGGAACAGCTCCGAGATCTTGTCCAGGTTTACAACCTGGAACTCGACCCGGAACGGGTTCTTGAAGCCGCGCAGCTTCGGCAGGCGCATGTGCAGCGGAAGCTGCCCGCCTGCGAAACCGGCCTTGACCTGGTAGCGGGCAGCCGTACCCTTGGTACCGCGGCCTGCCGTCTTACCCTTGGAACCTTCACCGCGGCCTACGCGGGTCTTGGCCGTCTTGGCACCGGGTGCCGGACGCAGGTGATGAACCTTCAGAGCTTTGTTATCTTCGGGCATGTTACTTCGCCTCCTCAACCTTCACGAGGTGCGGAACCGTGTTGATCATGCCAACGGTCACTGCATCGGCAGTACGGACGACGGAGTCGCCGATGTGCTTCAGGCCCAGTGAACGCAGCGTGTCGCGCTGATTCTGCTTACCACCGATGGTGGACTTAATCTGAGTGATTTCCAGCCGTGCCGAGCTAACGGCAACGTTCTTCGGAGTCGACATCAGGCACCTGCCTTCTGCATGTTGCGGAGCATCGCGGCGGGAACGACCTCGTCGAGCGGAAGACCGCGGCGTGCAGCCACAGCCTGGGGCTCTTCGAGACGCTTCAGCGCATCCACCGTGGCGTGCACGATGTTGATGGCGTTGGAGGACCCGAGCGACTTGGACAGCACGTCGTGGATACCGGCGCATTCGAGGATGGCACGAACCGGACCGCCGGCGATAACGCCGGTACCGGGGGAAGCCGGACGCAGCAGGACAACGCCTGCAGCTGCTTCACCCTGGACGAGGTGCGGAACGGTTCCACCGATGCGGGGAACGCGGAAGAAGGACTTCTTGGCTTCTTCAACGGCCTTCGCGATAGCGGAGGGAACTTCCTTTGCCTTGCCGTAGCCAACGCCGACCATGCCGTTGCCGTCACCGACAACTACGAGGGCGGTGAAGCTGAAGCGACGGCCACCCTTGACCACCTTGGCAACACGGTTGATGGTAACGACGCGTTCAATGAACTTGTCCTTATCATCGTTGCGTCCGCCATCGCGGCCACCGCGGCCACCGCGTTCGCCGCGGCCTCCACGGTCGGAGCGCTGCTCGCCGCGACGTCCGCCGCGGCGGTCGTCGGTACCGGTGGCTGCGGCTTCCTTGGTCTCAGTTGCCTCAGCAGCTGTAGCTTCAGTCACCTGATTTTCCTTTTCCTTGTTTACCTCGGTCACAGTGCCAGCCCACCTTCACGTGCGCCGTCTGCAACTGCAGCAATACGGCCGTGGTAGCGGTTGCCGCCGCGGTCAAAGACAACGGCTTCGACGCCGGCGGCCTTGGACCGCTCAGCGACGAGTTCGCCGACGCGCTTGGCCTTGGCAGTCTTGTCGCCGTCCAGTGCACGCAGATCCGCTTCCATGGTGGAGGCGGATGCCACGGTTACGCCGCGGGTGTCATCGACAACCTGGACGAATACGTGGCGGGAGGAGCGGTTGACCACGAGGCGCGGACGAGCCGTGGTCCCGGAAATCCGCTTGCGGATACGCAGCTGGCGACGGCTGCGGAGGGCAGCCTTGCTCTTGCTGTTTCGCTTCTTATTGATGCTGATGGCCATGGTTACTTACCAGCCTTTCCGACCTTGCGGCGGACAATCTCGCCGGCGTAACGAATACCCTTGCCCTTGTAGGGGTCGGGCTTACGCAGCTTGCGGATGTTGGCGGAAACCTCGCCCACCTGCTGCTTGTCGATACCGGACACGGTGACCTTCGTCGGGCCGACCACGGTAAGCGTGATGCCTTCCGGGGCGGTGACGGGGACCGGGTGGCTGTAGCCCAGGGCGAACTCGAGGTCCGCTCCCTTGGCGACAACGCGGTAACCGGTACCAACGATTTCCAGATCCTTCTTGTAGCCTTCGGTCACACCGGTGATCATGTTGCTGATCAGGGTGCGGGTCAGGCCGTGGAGGGAGCGGGATTCACGCTCGTCGTTCGGGCGGGTAACGGTAATGATGCCGTCTTCCAGGGAAGCCGTGATCGGGCTGGGCACAGTGTGGCTCAGCTCGCCCTTGGCGCCCTTGACGGACACAACGTTTCCGTTGATGGCGATATCTACTCCGGCAGGAACCGGGATGGGCAGACGTCCAATACGTGACATTTTTCTTTCCCTTCCCTGCTACCAGACGTAGGCGAGGACTTCCCCACCTACACCCTTCTTGGCGGCCTGGCGGTCGGTCAGGAGACCTGACGACGTCGACAGGATTGCGATACCCAGACCACCGAGCACGCGCGGCAGGTTGGTGGACTTTGCGTAAACGCGCAGACCGGGCTTGGAGATGCGGCGAACGCCGGCGATGGAACGCTCGCGGTTCGGACCGAACTTGAGGTCCAGGGTCAGCTTCTTGCCGACCTCGGCTTCTTCTTCCTTCCAGCCGGCGATGTAGCCTTCGGCCTTCAGGATGTCAGCAACGCGCGCCTTGAGCTTGCTGTAGGGCATAGACACGGAGTCGTGGTATGCCGAGTTTGCATTGCGCAGACGCGTGAGCATATCTGCGACAGGATCTGTCATTGTCATTTGGGCTCTTGCCCTCCCTCGTAACGGTTTCCTGCAGGATTCCCGTGCGGCGTCGCCTCACGGATGTCCGTCGGACCTGTTACGTAGTAATTAATCTTCGGATTTGAACGGGAAGCCGAGCGCCTTCAGCAGCGCGCGTCCCTCGTCATCGGTCTTTGCAGTGGTAACCACGGTGACGTCCATGCCGCGTACGCGGTCGATCTTGTCCTGATCGATTTCGTGGAACATCGACTGTTCGGTCAGACCGAACGTGTAGTTGCCGTTGCCGTCGAACTGCTTGCCGTTCAGGCCGCGGAAGTCACGGATACGGGGCAGAGCCAGGGTAACCAGGCGGTCCACGAACTCCCACATGCGGTCGCCGCGCAGGGTAACGTGCGCGCCGATCGGCATGCCTTCACGCAGCTTGAACTGCGCGATGGACTTGCGTGCCTTGGTGACCTGGGGCTTCTGGCCCGTGATCTGGGTGAGGTCCCGGACAGCACCGTCAATGAGCTTGGAGTCCTTGGCGGCATCTCCAACACCCATGTTCACGACCACCTTGACGAGGCGGGGAACCTGGTTGACGTTTGCGTAGTTGAATTCGTCCTGCAGGGTCTGCTTGATCTCCGCTGCGTAGCGGGTCTTCAGACGGGGAACGATCTTGGTGACAGTCTCAGTCATTAGAGGTCCTTCCCAGAGCCCTTGGCCACGCGGATACGCACTGTGCGCTCACGGCCATCTTTTTCGACGGTTTCAGTGCGGAAGCCAACACGGGTCGGCTTCTTGGTTTCCGGGTCGACAACGGCGACGTTGGAAACGTGGATCGGGGCTTCAACAACCTCGATGCCGCCGGTCTTGGAACCACGGGAGGACTGGCCAACCTTGGTGTGCTTGGTGACGCGGTTGATGCCTTCAACGAGAACGCGGTTGCTCTCGGGGAAAACCTTCAGAACCTTGCCCTGCTTGCCGCGGTCTCCGCCGCGCTCAGCCTTTGCACCGGTGATGACCTGAACGAGGTCACCCTTCTTGATCTTTGCCATGGACTACAGCACCTCCGGAGCCAGCGAAATGATCTTCATGAACTTCTTGTCGCGAAGTTCGCGGCCGACCGGCCCGAAGATACGGGTACCACGGGGGTCGCCGTCGTTCTTCAAGATCACTGCAGCGTTCTCATCGAACTTGATGTAGGAACCGTCCTGGCGGCGGCGTTCCTTCTTGGTACGGACGATGACGGCCTTGACCACGTCGCCCTTTTTGACGTTGCCGCCGGGAATTGCATCCTTGACGGTGGCAACGATGGTGTCGCCAATGCCTGCGTAGCGACGGCCGGATCCACCGAGAACGCGGATGGTCAAGATTTCCTTGGCACCCGTGTTGTCGGCGACCTTCAGTCGCGACTCCTGCTGAATCACTTATTACTCCTGTCGTCGCGCCGGTTCTCAAATATGAGCCTTGCGGAACGGATATGGGTGGACCCCGTAATACTGGTACTCAACGCCTGCCCGCCGGCCGCACGCCAGTGCGGGCCGCCTTCAAGGCGTCGAACAAGATTATCGGGCTTTTGTCTCATTCGGCGGTGAGGAAACCGGCTCGGAATTCCGGCTCGAACACGGCCGTTCTCCGGGCACACTTCCGCACCACACAGACAAGATTTCAAGTTTATCGCGAAAAGGCCCCGGATGCGAAATCGTAGATGATAACGCGGCCGGGGCCCTTACGCTGTGGACGGGGCCGGCATGTTCTTCACGCTCCGGGGAGCCTGGCGAACACACCGGCGGTCCGGCCGGTATTGCTTACTACTAGGTTACTTGGCCTTTTCGAGGATCTCGACCAGGCGCCACCGCTTGGTAGCGGACAGCGGCCGGGTCTCGGCGATCAGCACGAGGTCACCAATGCCGGCAGCGTTCTGCTCGTCATGGGCCTTGCGCTTCTCGGTCCGGCGAATAACCTTGCCGTAAAGGGCGTGCTTCACGCGGTCTTCAACCTGGACAACGATGGTCTTGTCCATCTTGTCCGAGACCACGTAGCCGCGTGCGGTCTTCCGGTACCCGCGGGCATCGGCGCCGTTTGCGTCAGTTGTCACTGCTGCCTCATTCTTGTTTTCGCTCACTTGGCATCATCCTCAGCGACCTTGGCTTCAGCTTCAGACTCAGTAGCCTTCTTCTTGGACTTCTTCGGTGCCTCGGGTGCTGCTTCCTCAACGGGAGCAACTACCTCGGGACGAATGCCCAGCTCGCGCTCACGCAGCACCGTGTAGATGCGGGCGATATCGCGCTTGACTGCACGCAGACGACCGTGGTTTTCCAGCTGGCCGGTGGCCGACTGGAAGCGGAGGTTGAACAGCTCCTCCTTGGACTTGCGCAGTTCCTCGACGAGACGGTCCTTATCGAAGCCGTCCAGCTGCTCAGTTGTCAGCTCTTTTGATCCAACTGCCATTTCTATTCACCACCCTCGCGACGCACAATGCGTGCCTTCAACGGCAGCTTATGGATCGCCAGGCGCAGGGCCTCACGAGCTACCTCTTCGGAAACACCGGAGAGTTCGAAGAGAACCCGGCCCGGCTTGACGTTTGCAACCCACCACTCCGGAGAACCCTTACCGGAACCCATACGGGTTTCAGCAGGCTTCTTCGTCAGCGGACGGTCCGGGTAGATGTTGATCCAGACCTTGCCGCCACGCTTGATGTGGCGTGTCATGGCAATACGTGCAGCTTCAATCTGGCGGTTGGTGACGTATGCAGGCGTCAGAGCCTGGATACCCCACTCGCCGAAGCTGACGGCAGTGCCGCCGGTTGCAGCGCCGGAGCGACCCGGGTGGTGCTGCTTACGGAACTTGACTCGACGTGGGATAAGCATTTAAGCCTGTCCTCCTTCTGCTGCGGGGGCAGCTGCCTCAGCGGCCGGAGCCTCTGCAGCAGGCGCGGCGGCCTTGTCGCCGCGGTCGTTACGACGACGGCGGTCGCCGCCACGGTCGCCACGGTCGGCGGGGCCGCGGCCCGGACGGTCGTTGGAGCGTCCGCGGGACGGTGCAGCAGCCTGCTGTGCAGCCAGTTCCTTAGCGGTGACGTCGCCCTTGTAGATCCAGACCTTCACGCCGATGCGGCCGAAGGTGGTCTTGGCTTCGAAGAAACCGTAGTCGATCTGCGCGCGGAGGGTGTGCAGGGGCACACGGCCTTCGCGGTAGAACTCCGAACGGCTCATTTCAGCGCCGCCCAGACGGCCGGAGCACTGGATACGGATACCCTTTGCACCTGCACGCTGTGCGGACTGGATGGCCTTCTTCATCGCACGGCGGAAAGCCACGCGGGAAGAGAGCTGCTCAGCAACACCCTGGGCAACAAGCTGTGCTTCCATCTCGGGGTTCTTGACCTCGAGGATGTTCAGCTGAACCTGCTTGCCGGTGAGCTTTTCGAGCTCGCCGCGGATGCGGTCAGCTTCGGCGCCGCGGCGACCGATCACGATGCCCGGACGTGCGGTGTGGATATCCACACGAACACGGTCACGGGTGCGCTCGATCTCAACCTTGGCGATGCCGGCGCGATCCATGCCGGTGGACATCAGCTGACGGATCTTGATGTCCTCGCGGACAAAGTCCTTGTAACGCTGGCCCGGCTTGTTGCTGTCAGCAAACCAGTGCGATACGTGGTCAGTGGTGATGCCGAGTCGGAACCCGTGCGGGTTTACCTTCTGTCCCACTTAGCGTTCCTCCTCGATCGTAGGGGTTGCGACTACCACGGTGACGTGGCTGGTCCGCTTGTTGATGCGGTAGGCGCGGCCCTGGGCCCGCGGCTGGAACCGCTTCATGGTGGGTCCTTCGTCAACGAATGCTTCGCTGATGAAGAGGTCACCTTCGTCGAAGGCCACGCCGTCACGGTCCGCGAGGACACGTGCATTGGCCATAGCCGACTGAACTACCTTAAGTACCGGCTCCGAAGCTGCCTGGGGGGCAAACTTCAGAATTGCCAGAGCCTCATTCGCTTGCTTGCCACGAACAAGGTTGACGACGCGCCGGGCCTTCATAGGCGTTACGCGGATATGACGCGCAATTGCCTTGGCTTCCATTGCTTTCCTTCTCTCGTCTTCTGCCGAAAGAGCAGCGCCTAGCGGCGCTTGCCCTTGCGGTCGTCCTTCACATGGCCGCGGAATGTCCGCGTCAGAGCGAATTCGCCGAGCTTGTGCCCGACCATCGACTCGGTGACAAACACCGGAATGTGCTTACGTCCGTCGTGTACGGCGATCGTGTGCCCGAGCATGTCGGGGATGATCATCGAACGGCGGGACCACGTCTTGATGACGTTCTTGGTGCCCTTTTCGTTTTCGGCCGCTACCTTGAGAAACAGGTGCTGGTCGACGAAGGGGCCTTTCTTCAGGCTGCGTGGCATGTTTCCAGGCTCCTATCGCTTGTTCTTGCCGGAACGACGGCGACGCACAATGAGGTTGTCGCTCTCTTTATTGGGGCGGCGGGTGCGGCCTTCGCGCTTACCGTTCGGGTTGACCGGGTGGCGTCCACCGGAGGTCTTACCTTCACCACCACCGTGCGGGTGGTCAACCGGGTTCATGGCGACACCGCGGACGGTCGGGCGTACGCCCTTCCAGCGCATACGGCCGGCCTTGCCCCAGTTGATGTTGGACTGCTCGGCGTTGCCGACCTCGCCAATGGTGGCGCGGCAGCGAACGTCAACGTTGCGGATTTCTCCGGAGGGCAGACGCAGCTGGGCGAAACGGCCTTCCTTGGCAACGAGCTGAACAGATGCACCGGCGGAGCGGGCCATCTTGGCGCCGCCACCCGGACGCAGTTCAACTGCGTGGATGGTGGTACCCACGGGGATGTTGCGCAGCGGCAGGTTGTTGCCGGGCTTGATGTCAGCCCCGGCGCCGGCCTCTACGAAGTCGCCCTGCTTGAGCTTGTTCGGAGCAATGATGTAACGCTTGGTGCCATCAACGTAGTGCAGCAGCGCAATGCGGGCGGTACGGTTCGGATCGTATTCGATCTCGGCAACGCGAGCGTTGACGCCGTCCTTGTCGTGGCGACGGAAGTCGATCAGACGGTACTGACGCTTGTGTCCACCACCCTTGTGCCTGGTCGTGATCTTACCGGTGTTGTTACGGCCGCCCTTCTTGGGCAGCGGACGTACCAACGACTTTTCCGGCGTCGACCGCGTGATTTCGGTGAAGTCGGCTACGCTCGAGCCGCGACGGCCCGGGGTAGTCGGCTTGTATTTACGGATTCCCATTATTTATTCCTCGTTAAAGTGGTCTCCGCCCTAGCTGAGCGGACCGCCGAAGATGTCGATTGTGCCGTCCTTGAGGGTGACAATGGCGCGCTTGGTGCTCTTGCGCTGTCCCCATCCGAACTTGGTGCGCTTACGCTTACCGGCACGGTTGATGGTGTTGATCGAGTCGACCTTGACGGAGAAAATCTTCTCCACGGCCAGCTTGATCTCGGTCTTGTTCGAGCGGGGGTCGACCAGGAAGGTGTACTTACCTTCGTCGATCAGGCCGTAGCTCTTTTCCGAGACGACGGGTGCAAGCACTACGTCGCGCGGGTCCTTAGCGGTGGTCGCGCTCACTTGGCGTCCTCCTTGACAGTGTTCTTGCCAACGAACTCGTCGTAGGCAGCCTTGGTGAAGACCACGTCGTCGGATACCAGCACGTCGTAGGTGTTCAGCTGATCTACGTAGATCACGTGAACTTCCGGGACGTTGCGCACGGACAGTGCAGCAACATCGTTGGCGCGCTCGATAACAACGAGCAGGTTCTTGCGGTCGGAGACCGAACGCAGGGCGCTCAGTGCATCCTTGGTGGACGGCGTGGTGCCGGCAACCAGGGTCTCGAGGACGTGGATACGGCCGTTGCGTGCCCGGTCGGACAGGGCGCCGCGCAGTGCAGCAGCCTTCATCTTCTTGGGGGTGCGCTGGCTGTAATCGCGAGGCGTCGGTCCGTGGACCACGCCGCCGCCGGTCATGTGAGGCGCACGGATGGAGCCCTGACGAGCCCGGCCGGTGCCCTTCTGCTTGAACGGCTTGCGGCCTGCACCGCTCACCTCGGCGCGGGTCTTCGTCTTGTGCGTACCCTGGCGGGCGGCTGCAAGCTGAGCAACTACCACCTGGTGGAGCAGCGGTACGTTCGTCTGAACGTCGAAGATCTCTGCGGGGAATTCAACAGTGGTTTCGTTAGCCATGAGACTAAGCTCCCTTCACGGCGGTGCGTACGAGGACGACCTGGCCGCGGGCGCCGGGAACGGCACCCTTGATCAGCAGGAGCGACTTCTCGGCGTCCACACCGTGAACCGTGAGGTTCATCGTGGTGTGACGGACGGCGCCCATACGGCCAGCCATCCGAACGCCCTTGAAGACGCGGCCCGGGGTGGATGCGCCACCGATGGAACCCGGCTTACGGTGGTTCTTGTGTGCACCGTGGGAGGCACCGACGCCGTGGAAGCCGTGACGCTTCATGACACCGGCAAAGCCCTTGCCCTTGGAGGTTCCGACGACGTCGACCTTCTGGCCGGCTTCGAAAATCTCAACAGAGAGTTCCTGGCCCAGCTCGTAGGTGTCGGCGTCTGCGGTACGCAGTTCAACTACGTGGCGGCGCGGCGTAACGCCGGCCTTTTCAAAGTGGCCGGCCAGCGGCTTGGTCACCTTGCGCGGGTCGATCTGGCCGTAGCCGATCTGAACGGCGGTGTAGCCGTCCTTTTCCGCGTTGCGCAGCTGCGTGATGACGTTGGAGTCAGCCTGGACGACGGTTACGGGGATGAGCTTGTTGTTCTCGTCCCAAACCTGGGTCATGCCGAGCTTGGTGCCCAGCAGTCCCTTTACCTGGCGTGTAAGTGAAGTAGACATATTATCCGCTCCCCCCCCTACAGCTTGATTTCGATGTTCACGTCTGCAGGCAGGTCAAGACGCATCAGCGAGTCAACGGCCTTAGGCGTGGGGTCAATGATGTCGATCAGGCGCTTGTGCGTGCGCATTTCAAAGTGCTCGCGGCTGTCCTTGTACTTGTGCGGCGAACGGATAACAACGTAAACGTTCTTTTCCGTGGGCAGCGGCACGGGGCCTACTACCGTTGCGCCTGCACGCGTGACCGTCTCAACGATCTTCCGTGCTGATACGTCGATGACCTCGTGGTCGTACGACTTCAGCCGGATGCGGATTTTTTGTCCCGCCATGGCGTCGTGCCTCTTTCTTCGAGTAATGCTCTCTGTACAGTTTTTGCGCCGAACTGCCTTACGGCCAGGCGCCCCTCCAACAGACTGAATCCGGATGAATCCGGGTTCCTCACCCTGTCGAGGCTCCGACCCCCGCGCTCGGGCGTGTCGTGGTGATGAAACCAACGACGCCCAGCAAGAATGGGGGCGGGTTATATATGGGCTCTTCCCCTGAAGGATCCGACCCTGCACCAGGCATTATCCTGGCCGGGACTGAATCTCAACACTTCCCTGTTCCTGCTGTACAGCCGGAACGTGGGCGTGTGTGGGCACAAAAGCGCTTGAACAACTTCTCTAGTCTGCCAGACCTCGGCGCAGATGGCCAATCCGGCTTTTCCCCTGCGGCGCAGCCGCATCGGAGAGCTTGACCTGATCAGTCTAACGCAGAGGGCGGCGGGCCGGAAAGTTCGTGCCGGCCGTCACGGTTTGCGGAAAATCCGTGCCGGCTGCCACGCCTGGCCGGAAAGTCAGGGCCTGCCCTCCCGGTTGGCACACCGGATCCGCCGTGCCCGGTCAATTTCCGGACGGAACCGGCGGCGGGCCCAGCCAATCCCTGCCGCCGCAGCTGCGGCAATGGCCAGGAAGATAAGAAATTCCATCCTCCGAGCCTAACCGAGGGCCCAGGTGCACGTCAGTAGCCCCGCTCCTCCCCTGCCCCGGTCAGCGGAGCCCGGGATCCCTCCGCCGGGCCTGCCTGGGCGTTCTCCGGGCCGGGCTCCCCCTCGCCGCGACTGTCCTTCCGCTCCGGCTCATCGGAGCGCACCCGTGTGAGCCGCCAGACGGCCAGCGCGATCAGGCCGATACCCAGAAGTGCCAGCCACAGGAAGGTGTAGCCCCGCAGGTACCACAGCACCGCCAGCACAACGCCGGCTGCGCCCCAGAGCGTAAAGAGTCTCCTGCTGGCAAGCAGGCCGAAAGCCAGCAGCCCGGCGTGGGCCACCAGTGCCCACAACTGTTTGCCCGCACCGCCGCTGATGATGGTGGAGAGCCCGCTCAGCGAGAGGATTGCCGCCGCGGCCGCCAGGACAATGGTGCCCCGGTTTTCTCGTTTCCGGAGGTACTCGTAGGCGGCCAGGCCGGCCAGGACGCATGCCCAGTACTGCAGGGACCAGAAGCCGTTGACGTCTCCGAGGAGAAGCCATGCAATGCGCTGGACCGCCAGCGCCGTGAGGAGCGCCGCTGCCTGTACCGCCGGTTCCCGGAACCTTGCCGGCACCTCGATCAGCCCAACGCCCAGCGCCGCGGCCAGGGTCAGGGAACCGGCCGCCGCCGAAGCATCGGGTGCCATGGCCGGGACCGCTGCCAAGGTCAGGATGAGGGAGGCACCGGCGCCGATGATGTGTCTCCGCAGGACACCGTCCCGGTGCTTCGCTCCCGCTTCCGCAGCGTGCCCCGGGATCAGCAACCGGATTGCCAGCAGCACCGCTGCGGCAGCCCACGCAGGGACCAGCGCGGCATACCCCGTCTCCAGCAGCCCGCCCAGCGCCGAGCCTGCCGTGGACCAGCTCAGGAAAAGCATGCCTGCCGCCACCAGGGGTGGCAGCCCGACCGCCAGCCAGGGACGCTGTCTGGAGAAGGACAATGCCAGAAAGAGGGCACCGGCAAAGCCGAAGACTGCCGCTGCCAGCAGGGCGCTGCCCGATGCTGCCGCCAGAAACAGGGCCGCCGCCGTATACGCTGCCGAGATTGAGAGCAGTGCCGTGCGCAGGGGTATCTCCAGGGTGTGCCGGAACTCGCCCCATAGCCCGGCAGCGGCCAGTGCCAGCAGGGTTGCTCCGGCTGCCACCGGGCTGAGGACCGGTTCCGGGAGCAGCCCTGCTTTGTCAAAGTCCGGCAGGCGGGTCAGCACTACGGGCAGTGTGCCCAGTGCCAGGCCGGCGATATAGATGACCCACTGCGAGCGCGGCTGACGGTCTGCATTCCACCGGATAAAGGCAACTGTGGCACTGAGCAGCAGCAGGATCAGTTGGACGGTCACGACGTCCCGTCTGACGCCGGGTCCTGCGTTAATTGCATATCCCAGAGGCGCCAGCAGCAGGAGGCACAGGCTGACCCACCCCGAGACTTCGGCGTATCCCAGATTGCCGAAATGCCGGTCCAGAAGCGTCCGGATGATGTGCTGGGCAGCGAGGACGGCGGTTCCGGCAACGAATGTCCCATGCCGTCCCGCACCAAGGTCCACAGCCACGAGAACAGACAGGAGCACCACGAGTGCCTGGATACCCAGAAGATACAGGCCACGCGTGGTGAGCTCCCGGTTCAGTGCCAGCGAGGCACAGTAGACGAGGGCTGCCAGCGCCAGCACCTCATAGCCGTGTATCCCGAAGACTCCACCGCCGAGCATCGCTGCCGCGGTGAACCCCGCCGGTGCTGCCACCTCGTACGAGGCGAATCGCAGCAGTACCAGCGAAATGGCGATGTTCGCTGCCAGCCCTCCCCAGATCAATGCCAGGCTCCACACCACCGGCGCATCAATGCCTCGGGACGCAGCGGCGGCAATCACAACAATCAGTCCGGCCGACAGCATCAGTGCAGCCGCGAACGGCAGGGCTGTACCCCGCCGCACCCGCATCGCGGTGGACAACTGGATCAGGACAGCCACCGCAGCGGCGGTGGTCAGGAGGAACATAAGGGTTCCGTCCTGTCGCCCGGAACCCATCAGGACCACATAGGCCAGCGCTACGGTTCCGGCGGCACACAGGCTTCCCCACTGGGCAGGACCGGCCAGGCCCAGCGGTTCCAATTGGCGGGCGAAAAGTACCCGCAGCACTTCGCAAACGGCGATGCCCACCGCAGCCGCGGCAAAGACACTGTGAATTTCCCCGGTCAGGTCTGCCGTCACCAGGGCGGCAAGAACAATCAGGAGAACCTGCGCCGCCAGCAGATAGGCACCACGGAACGGGTTGGTGCGTCCGAGGACAAAATAGACGCAGTAGATCAGTGCGGCGGAAACCAGTACCTGATAGCCGCGCACCCCCAACAGCCCTGCCCCTGTGGCAGCGGTAGCCACAAAACCGGCAGGAGCCAGCAGAACCGGCCAGGAATGCCGCAGCAGCAGTGCAGTGAGAATATTCAGGGCCAAGGCTCCTGCGAGGACAGCAAGGGCGACGGTCCCGTCAGTCGCGTCCACGGTGCGGACGCTTACGCTGAGCAGCAGCGCCAGCGCCGAAGCGGCGGTGGTGGCTGCGAGCGCGGCGTGGCCGGCTCCCCGGTCCGGACCGGCAGCCGCAGCGCGGGGGCGTACGGCGGGGGCAGGTGTGGTGAAGGGGCCGGCCGCGGGGACGACGGGACCGGAAACGGGGACGACGGGACCGGAAACGGGGACGACGGCTGCCGCCCCGGTGTCCGGGCTGACCCGGGACCGACCTGCCGCTGTGAAGGCGGCTACGCCCTGCGTGATCAGTGCAGAAGTGACGGCAATGACCAGCAGTGCCAGCCCGGTTCCGGGCCGGGCCGCCGTATCGGTCAGGATGTAATACGCCGGTGCCGTCATTGACAGCGCCGTCAGCGTTGCCCACATAAAGGTCCGGGCCAGTCCCAAGGGCCGCAGGCGTCTATGCAGGACGATCCGGGCGAGATGCTGGACGGCGAGTGATGCCGCCAACGCCGTGAAGATGCCGTGCACATCCATGCCCAGGTCCGCTGCCGCCAGCCCCGTCAGGACGGTTATCAAAACCTGTCCCACGGCTATGTAGAAGGTACGGTGTCCGCGCGGCCCAAACTTCCGGACCATGAGCACGCAGTACACCAGTGCCGCCGCAACCAGAAGCTCGTAGCCGCGCACGCCCAACAGCCCGGCACCCATCAGGGCAGCGGCCATGAAGCCCAGCGGGCCGGCCGTCAGGAACCGGCTGCGGGCAAGACGAAGCGTGGTCAGGATATTGACGGCAACCAGTACCCAGAGCGCAGCCACGGCATGGGTTGGCTCCAACCGCGGTTCGAAGCACAGCACCAGGACACCAGCGGCGGTTCCCGTTGCCGAAGCGAGGATCACCCACCCCGGCACGTACTCCGGTTTCCCCGCGGATACCCGGATAACTGACGCCGTCTGATTGGCGGCCATGGCCACTACGGCGGTTAACAGCGCCCAGGACCAGCCGTCCGCTCCCCCCGCGCCCGACACCGACGCCAGCACGGTCAACGGGAGCAGCAGAACACCAGCGGCCCTGGCCCCAAGCACAAACTGCATGCGTGTTGCTTCTCCCCTGGCACGCACCATCAGGTACGCAGTAAGCGCCGCCGTGACCAGGACGGATGGCCACAATGGTTCCTTCGCCAGCAAAGCATGAGGGACAAAAGACAGGCCCAGCGGAACAATGGCGGCGAATTCCAGCAGCCCGCCCACTGTCCTTGCCGCTGCAAGATAGGTGCCCAGGACCACCAGGATGGTGGCCGAGAAGATCATTGTGCTTCCCGACGATTCCGATGTGCCAAGGGCCTGGAACAGCCCGGCGGCAAGACCCGTGGCAGCCTGCATCACCAGCAGGGCGGCCACGTCTGTGCGGAAGAACCTGCGCGCCCGGATTTCCGGCTCCACGGCCGGTTTCTTCGCCAGGCTGACCCCGCCCGCGGCGGGAGCCGGGTCCGGCGTTCCGCGGCGCGGCACTGCTCCGCCGGCAGCCTGCCCGCCCGAAGGTACGCCCGTTGTTCCTGCGCCGCGCCGACCAGCTGCTGCTTCTGCGTCCAATCCCTCGTCCAGGGGCAGTCCTGCAGTCCGTGAGGCGATCTGCAGCAGAGCCGCTGCTCCATACACCGGTTTCCGCAGCAGGATGCCGGACAGCTGCGCTGCGATCTGTATGGCGAACGCCAGCAGCGTCGCCTGCGTACTGCCGGTGAAGGAGTAGCAGAGGGCGGTGAGGCCCACGGTTCCAGCGGCGCGCAGGCCGTAGCTGTTGGCCAGCTGGTTCCTCGCCGGGCCCTGCCACATCATGACTGCGTAGTGGAGAGCGAAGGCCAGGAACAGGATGGACAGCTGCCCCGCCGTCAGGTCCCCGGATATCTGGACCGCGGCA
Source organism: Arthrobacter sp. Y3225209 (assembly GCF_059090685.1). Classification (NCBI taxonomy): domain Bacteria; kingdom Bacillati; phylum Actinomycetota; class Actinomycetes; order Micrococcales; family Micrococcaceae; genus Arthrobacter; species Arthrobacter sp. Y3225209. The sequence goes on along the minus strand of NZ_JBNHFW010000022.1, from coordinate 984 downwards.
ATGGCCGCGGCAGGAACCAGGTACCGGTGCGACCTCACGAAGGCGTCGAGATACAGATTGTTCAGCCACTTCGGCCGCCGGATCGCGGCAAGGCTGATCAGGGTTGCGAGCACTACGGTAAACAGGAAATACCAGATGATCCCCGACCGGAGGACAGCGCCCGAGGCCAGTCCGGATGACAGCAGGAACGTCAGTGCCAGGTAGGTAACTACCCGGCTGTCAATCCTCGCGGCGGCAAAGGCAAACGCCACGGTGCCCGCCAGCGACGTGATAAGCCATGCGGCCGGACCGTCCTGCAGGACCACTGTGTGCAATGCCAGCCCGACAACCGGTATCAGCGCCAGTCCCGTACCGGTGAAGGCCACGGCAGCCGGACGAAGGCGGCGGCTGCGGGCATGCACCACGAGCCCGGATACATAGAACAGTGCGGTGACCCCCACAACGCCGAGGAAGCGTGCCCCGGCCGGGATGGCCAACCCAATAAACAGGGCCGCGGCCGCAACGAGCAGCAGACTCGCGGAGTACAGCGTGATGTTGATGTTCCGCAGGTCCCTCCGCCGTTTCTCGGCCTGCAGCTGTGCCTCGGTTTTGACCGGAGGAGCCGGCCTGGCGGGCCTGGCGGGCCTGGGCGGCACGGGAGTTGAGGGAGTCGCGGGCGGGAGACCACGGCGTCCGCCTGTTCCTATTGGGTGTACCGGAGCACCCGTGCTGCCCGGGGCCGGAACATAAGGGGATTGTGGTGCTGAGGACACCGGGGTGGAGGCCGTACCGGTCTGCCCCGCCGGGGTAACGGGAGAGGCAGCCGGGACGGAGGGCGGGGGTACCGGCCGTGACGGCGCGGGTGCCGAGGGGGATGCCCATACCGGGGGAACCGGCTGTCCGGGCTGCCCTGCGCGGCGGTCGGCATGCCCCGGACCCGCGGGCGGGCCGGCAATCCCCTGCCCGGCCTGTACCGCGTCCCGGGGAGCGGCCGGCCCGGCTGAG